>DATCLV010000080.1:0-2770 GCA_036563745.1 Acidimicrobiales bacterium
GGCTGAGCGCGATCACCCCGCGCGGGCTCACGCCGACCCGCACCTGCTTGTGGTCCCGCGTCGCCGCGGCCAGCCGCACGGCGTAGGCGTAGAGCGGGTCGGCGACATAGACCCGGTTGGTCAGCCGGACCAGGGCCGCCACCGTATCGGTGTCGGTCACCGCGCCCAGGTAGTCGGGCGACCGCCCGGCTGCGGCGCCCTTGAGCACCTGCACCTCGACCTGCTCGTCGGGGTAGCCGATCGACAGCTTCATGAGGAACCGGTCGAGTTGCGCCTCGGGCAGCCGGTAGGTGCCGTCCATCTCGACCGGGTTCTGCGTGGCGACCACGAGGAACGGCCGCGGCACCGCGTGGCGGCGACCGTCCACAGTGACCCCTCGCTCCTCCATGACCTCCAGCAGCGCGGACTGGGTCTTGGGCGAGGCCCGGTTGATCTCGTCGGCCACCACGATGTTGGCGAAGACCGGCCCCCCGTGGAACTCGAACTGACGGGTCGCTTGATTGAAAATCGTCACACCCGTGACGTCCGAGGGCAGCAGGTCCGGGGTGAACTGGATGCGCCGCCACTCGCCGCGCACCGAGGCGGCGATGGCCCGGGCGAGCGTCGTCTTTCCGACACCCGGCACATCCTCGAGCAGCAGGTGGCCCTCGGCGAACAGGCCGGCCAGGGCCAGCGTGACCACCTGTGGCTTGCCCAGCACCACGGAGGCGACGTTGGCGGTGAGGCGTGAGGCGATATCGGCGAACCGCTGCACCTCGATGGGGGTGAGGGTCGGCGGGGTCTCGGTCACGGTCACTCCTGGCGTCCCGAAGGCGTGCCGGGGCGGCGGCGACGCCCCCCGACGCGGCCCATCCTAGGGCCAGGCGCGCACCTCGGTCTGCCCCGCGATGTCCGCCACGGCCCGGCCTGTGATGTCCGCGACGGCACCGACGACGACCACGGCTGGCGGGCGCAGGCCGGCCCGCGCGACCGCGCCGGCGATCGTCGCCAGGTCCGACCGTACGGTCTGCTGGTCCGGCGTCGTGCCGGCGCGCACCGCCACGGCGGGGGTGTCCGGCGACCGACCATGATCGATCAGCGCCTTGGTGATCGCGTGGAGATGAGTCAATCCCATGAGGATGCAGAGCGTGCCCCGCAGCCGGGCCAGGGCGGCCCAGTCCACCAGCGACTCCGGATGACCCGGCGGCAGATGGCCGGAGACGACCACGAACTCCTGGGCGACGCCCCGGTGGGTCACCGGGATGCCGGCGGCCGCGGGCACGGCGATGGCGCTGGTCACCCCGGGCACCACGGTCACCGGGATGCCGGCCGCGGCGCAGGCGAGCACCTCCTCGCCGCCGCGGCCGAAGACGTACGGATCGCCGCCCTTGAGTCGCACGACCAGGCGTCCGGCCCGGGCATGCGTCACCAGCAACCGGTTGATCTCCTCCTGCGCGGCGGCCGGGCCGTGCGGAATCTTCGATGCATCGACGAGCTCCACCTCCGGGCGGAGCTCGTCGAGGAGCAGGCCCGGGGCGAGCCGGTCGGCGATGACCACGTCGGCCTCGGCCAGCACCCGCCGCCCGCGCACGGTGATCAGGTCGGGATCGCCCGGGCCGGCGCCGACCAGCACAACGCGGCCCCGACCGGCGGTCCGACCACCCGGGCGCGCCCAGGGCACCCGGTCGGCCCCCGACTCGCCACCGGACCTTGGCTGCGGGACGGACCCCGGCTCGCCGCCGGGCGCCGGGGGATCGGGGCTCGGCTCGGGCTGGGAGCTCAGCTCCGGCCCGGAACTCGGCTCGGGGTGAGGGCTCAGCTCCTGGCCGCCCGGCTCGCGACCCGCGGCCGCCGCGGGCCGGCCGGTCAGGCGGCCGGTGGTGAGCAGGTCAGCGATGGCGTCCCGGATGGCCATGGCCCGGAGCGGGTCGCCGCCCGCCGTGACCGCGACCGTCACCGGCCCCTGGCGGGTGGTGGCCGGGGTCCAGGCGGTCGCGGCGTGGCGGTCGTCGGCCCTTACGCAGAACACCCGGCGCTCCTCAGCTGCGGCGCTCACCGCCGCCGCCACCACCGGGTCGTCCACCGCCACGTGCACCAGCCAGCAACCGTCCACATCAGACGGCTGGAATCCTCGCTCGTGCCACTGGATGCGGCCGTCGGCCGCGAGGGCGTGCAGGGCCGGGGTCAGGTGCGGCGCGACCACCACCACGGCCGCGCCGGCGTCGAGCAGGGCGGGCACGCGACGGGTCGCCACCGTGCCGCCGCCGACGACGAGCACCCGCCGGCCGGCGAGCATCAGCCCCAACGGGTACGGCGTAGGCGTTCCCAACGCGTGCGGCGTTTCAGCCATCGGCGTTCCTAGGCGGAGCCCTTGTCGGCGATACCGGCCGAGTCGAACGTGGCCACCTCGTGCAGCACCCGGGCGGCGCTGGCCACCAGGGGCACCGCCAGCAACGCGCCGGTCCCCTCGCCCAGCCGCAGGCCCAGGTCGACCAGGGGCGACAGGCCCAAGTGGGCCAGCGCCACCGCCGCGCCCGGTTCGGCCGACCGGTGCCCGGCCACGAGCGCGCCGGCCGCGTGGGGCGCGAGGGCCACCGCCGCCAGGGCGGCCGAGTCGGCGATCACGCCGTCGAGGATCACCGGGACGCCGGCGGCGGCCCCGCCGAGGATGTAGCCCGCGAGGGCGGCGTGCTCCAGACCCCCGACGGCGGCGAGCACGCCGACCGGGTCGGCCGGGTCCGGCCGGTGCCGGGCCAGGGCCTCGGCCACCACCCGGCGCTTGCGCGCGAGC
>DATCLV010000019.1:0-12152 GCA_036563745.1 Acidimicrobiales bacterium
TAGCTGTACTGGGCGATCGCCGCGTCGATGAGGCCCGGGTGGTTCTGGGCGTAGACGTACTGCTGGATGGCGCCGCCCGACCCGCCGACGCCGACCGTGTAGTCGGGCACGCCGTGGTCCTCGACGAAGTGCTCCTTCACCATGAGCGCGGTCTCGCCGCCGACCTGCAGGTCGTAGTGGGTGGAGGTGCGGGTGCCGCTCGACCACACGACCCCGTAGCCCCGCCCGAGCAGGTCGGGCGGGAGCATGGCCCCGGTGCTGGTCGTGCCCTGGTGGTGGCCGATGCCGACGCCGCCCTGGAAGCTGTAGACCAGCCGGCGGTTCCACAGGGAGTCGTCGGGCTGCGTGGGGTCGGCCTCGGTGACCGGGGCGAGCATCGCCACCGAGTAGATGAACCGGTTGATCGTGCCCCGCTCCCAGCGGACCACGAACGGGACGGTCTCCCCGTCGAGCGTCGTGGTGGTGGCGATGTCGGCCGGGAGGTCGGCGGGGTCGGGGTCGTCGAGCCAGCGGAACTGGCCGTCGGTGGCCCGGTAGACGTAGCCGTGGCGGGTGTCGGTGGCGCAGCCCTTGCTCCAGCCGACGATCGTCGCCTCGGCGGTCGGGTAGCCGCGGCCGTCCTGCGGGTAGCTGCCGTCCGGGCCCTCCGCCGCCACCGGGATGCCGATGCCGTCCTGGTTGTCGACGTGCGGCTGGCCCAGCAGGGGGCGGCCGTCGTGGCGGGCCCGGGCGGTGGAGCAGACGAACGGCTGCTGCTGCTCGCCCGAGAAGATCGGCCCGCTGATCGGGTGGTTGGTGAGCGTCAGGCGCTCCGTGCGGGGTCGGGGACCACGGCGACCGGTGGCCTCGACGGTGAGGGTGTTGGCGCCTTCGACGAGGCTGTCGACCAGTCCGACGAGCGAGCCGTCGTCCTGCTCGTCGAAGGCGCCCGTGACGTCGGTGGAGCCCACCGTCACCTGCACCCGCTCGGCGTCCACCCCGCGGGGCAGGGTGACCCGTACGAGGGCGTCACCGCCCGACACCTGGTCGGGGTGGCTGGACAGGACCTCGATGCCGAACCCGTGGCCCCGGTCCCGGTCGCCGTGGGCGGGCGCGGCATCGACCGCCGGAGACGGACCGATGAGCGACGAGACCCCGACGGCCACGGCCGTGGCCAGCCCTGCGCAACGTCTGTCCATCGGATCTCCCCCCGAAGATGCCGCGTCCTACGGAGATGGTCGCGACGCTGCCACCCACGGAACAGGGTGACCTTGCCCAGTGATCGGGGTGGAACACGGTGGCCCGTCACCGCCGGCCGCCGTCGCCGAGGGGTCGCCTCGCATCAGATGCCGAGGCGGTCGGCGACGAGGGCCAGGTGGAGGCGGGTGAGGTCGTCGAGGTCGCCCAGCCGCACCCCGCACACCGCCTCCACCCGGTCGAGGCGGCGGTCCAGCGTGTTGGGGTGGATGTGCAGCGCCCGGGCCGTGGCCGCCCGGTCGAGGCCGTGGGCCAGGTAGGCCTCCACCGTGAGCCGCAGATCGGCGGCGTTGCGGCGCTCCAGGCTGCGCTCCAGCGGCTCGATCAGCGCCCGCCGCAGCGCCCGGGTCGTGCCGGGCCGCGCCGCCACCAGCACCTCCGGCACCAGGAGCGCCAGCGGCCAGCGGCCGGTCCGGCCCAGCCGCTCGCCGACGTCGACCGCGGCCCGCACGTCGTCGAGCACCGCCGGCAGGTCGACCCGGTCGGTGGCGTCGGCCAGCACCAGCAGGTGCCCGTCGGGGAGGCCGGAGACGTGGAGGCGCTCCCGGGGCGACAGGCCGACCACCCGGCCGCCCTCCACCACCGCCAGCACGGCCAGCTCCCGTAGGTCGGCGGCGACCTCGGGCAGGCGGCGGCGCCGGTCGGGCGGCAGGGCCAGGGCGAAGGGGTGGAACGGGCCCTCGATCGGCAGGCGCAGCGACTCGGCGAACGCCCGGGTGTCGGCCGAGATCGGGCCCATCGTGCACAGGGCGTCGAACAGGTGGCGCAGGCGGCGCTCCCGCTCGGAGGCCGCCCGGTCCCGCTCGTCGAGGTAGGCGCGGAGGATCCCGTCGGTGAACCGGCCCACGAGCTGCACGTAGTAGGTGCCGAACGGGCCGATGACGTCCTCCTCACCCGGCTCGACCGCGGCCAGGACCCGGCGCCACACCAGCTCCGAGCCCAGCCGGTAGGCCTGCAGCAGGTCCTCGAGGGGGAGCCCCTCGGCGTGGCGGTCGCGGGCCGAGCGCGAGACGCGCTCCAGGCTGGCGTCGTCGGGCGGGGCGCCGGCGGCGAAGCTCTCGACGGTCACCTCCACGAGCCAGCGGGTGATCGACGCGACCTCGCCCCGGATCGGTGGCGGCAGGCGGGAGTACGACGGGATGCGCTCGGTGAGCAGGGCGACGATGTCGCTCGCCAGCTCCTCCAGATCGATCCGTTCGACCACGGACGCGAACGTCGACCGGACTGCCGCACCCCCCATGCGCGCCATGCGCGCAACCTACCCCGCTGGGTGCGCCAGTTCTCGGGGACGGGCGGGTCGACCCGGGTGACGGCCGGGGCGCCGGGCGATGCCGGTCGCCGGGGGCCCCGGGCCGGGTCAGCCGGCGGTGGACCCGAGCGCGGCGGTGAGCGCGGCGTGGCTGCGGTCGTTGAACGCGACGAGCAGCGCCCGGTCGACCGGGCCGTCGAAGGCGCGGAGCGTGCCGACCGCCACCTCGGCGGCCAGGTGCGACGGGTAGCCGTAGACGCCGGTCGACACGGCCGGGAAGGCGAGGCTGCGGGCGCCGAGCTCGACGGCCACCTCCAGGCTGCGGCGGTAGCAGGAGGCCAGCAGCTCGGGCTCGCCCCGGTCGCCGCCCCGCCACACGGGCCCGACGGTGTGGATCACCCAGCGGGCCGGCAGCCGGTAGCCGGCGGTGGCCTTGGCGTCGCCCACGTCGCAGCCGCCCAGCGTCCGGCACTCGGCGAGCAGCTCGGGCCCGGCGGCCCGGTGGATCGCCCCGTCGACGCCCCCGCCGCCGAGCAGCGACGAGTTCGCGGCGTTCACGACGGCGTCGACCTCCAGGCGGGTGATGTCGGCCTGCACCACTTCGAGCTCCACCCCCGCATGATGCCGCGCGCCACGTCGCCGTTTAGCCTCCTCCGGATGACGAGCGACGGGGTGACGGTGGCCGGGGCGACCTCCCGGGCGGCGTCGTACGCCAACCTGCCGGAGGAGCGGGCCCGGTACTGGGGCCGGTTCGGGAAGTGGGGCCAGACCTACTTCCCGAACGTCGTCGGCCTGGAGCTGGAGGAGGTGAAGGTCGACTACGCCCGCCTGCGCCTGCCGTACCGGCCCGAGCTGCGCCAGCCGGCCGGCGTGGTGCACGGCGGCGCCATCGCCACGCTGATCGACACCGTCGTCGTCCCCGCCATCGGCGCCTACTACCCCGAGATGCCGATGATGCTCACCGTCGACATGCAGGTCCGCTACCTGGGTGCCGCCCGGGAGACCGACCTGGTCGCCGAGGGTTGGGTCACCAAGCGGGGCCGCTCGATCGTGTTCTGCCAGGCCGAGGTGCTGAGCGCCCCCGGCGGCGACGCCGTGGCCGAGGGCTGGCTGACCTACCGGGTGCGGACGTGAGCGACGAGCCGCGGCTGGACCTGCACCCCAACGCCCGGGCCGTCGTCGAGGCCGCCTGGGCCCAGGGCCTCGACATCGAGGTGGCCGAGTTCCCGGCCGGCACCCGCACCGCGGCCGACGCCGCCGCGGCGGTGGGCGTCGCCGAGGCCCAGATCGTGAAGTCGCTGGTGTTCACCGTCGACGGCGCGATCGTGATGGCGCTGGTCAGTGGCCCCAACCGGCTCGACGAGAAGCGGCTGGCGGTGGCGGCGGGCGGCGCCGAGGTGGGCCGGGCCGACGCCGACGCCGTCCGGGCCGCCACCGGGTTCCCAATCGGCGGCGTCCCGCCCTTCGGGCACCGGGAGCCGCTGCCCACCTACGTCGACCGCACGCTCCTCGACCACGACGTCGTCTGGGCGGCCGCCGGCACGCCCCGCCACGTCTTCCCGATCAGCCCGGCCGACCTGGTCCGCCTCACCCGGGGCGTCGTCGCCGACCTCGCGGTCTGATCCCGGCGGTCCGACCGGCGCCCGGCGCCCGGCGGCCCGGACCAGGCGCCCCGCGGTCTGGCGGCCGGCGGCAATCCCGCCGCGGGCCTGGTTCGATGGGGACATGGCGACCATGGGGGCGGCCGTGGTGGAGCGGATCGAGGCGCTGGCGGCCCGCCTGGAGCGGCTGGCGGTCGACCTCCGTCCCCGCCCCGAGGTCGACCGCACGTTCTCGGACCTCGTCGACCTGGTGCTCACCACCCCGCCCGACGACGCCGCGGCCGCGCTGGCCCACCCGGTCGTGCGGCGCCTGCGGCCCCGGCTCGTGGCGCTCGCCGGCGAGGGCGAGCACCAGCTGGAGCTGGCGTGGGCGCGGCGGGTCGCCGCCGGCGCCGACCTCGCCGGGTTCCCCTACCTCGACCACTACCGGCTGCTCGTCGAGGCCGAGCTGGCGGCCCTGGCCGCCGCCGGCACGGTGCCACGGCGGGTCCTGTTCGTCGGCTCGGGGCCGCTGCCGCTCAGCCCGATGCTGCTGGCCGGCCACGGGCTGGAGGTCGACGCCCTCGACCGCGACCCGGACGCCGTCGCCGCCGCCGAGCCGGTCGCCGCCGGCGCGGTGCGGTTCCACGTCGGAAACCTCCTGCACCACCACGACGGCCTCGCCGGCTACGACCTCGCCGTGCTGGCCGCGCTGGTCGGGGAGAAGGAGCGCTGCCTCCGCCACCTGGCCGCCCACCTGCCGCCCGGGGCGACGGTCGTCGCCCGCAGCGCCCGCGGCCTCCGGACGCTCCTGTACCCGCGGGCCGAGCTGCCGGCGGGGTGCCCGCTGCGGCTGGTCGACGTCGTGCACCCGCCCCCGCCGGTGATCAACTCGATCGTGGTGGCCCGGGTCGCGAGCTGACGGCGGTGGGTCAGCCGACCGCCATCCGCTCGAGCACCACCTCGGCCGACAGCAGCAGCTCGTCGCGGGTCGGCAGCATCGGCGCGCCGGGGCCGTACACCGACCGGCACAGGTCGGCGGCCTCCTCGGCGGTGGTGATGCCCAGCTCCCGGAACAGCATCTCCAGGTCGGGCACGTCGGTCGGCCGGAAGGCGATCATCTTCATCGCCAGCAGGTGCTCGGGCGACGCCAGCGCCACCACCAGCCCCGGCACCTCGTAGGGCACCGCCCCCGTGTCGCCGCCGGGGACGAACGCCCGGGCCGCGGTGTTGAGCCAGTCGTCGGGGAGCCCGTGCCGCGCGGCCATGGCCTGCGCCTCCTCGCGCACGGTCACCTCCGGGTGGAGGAGGGCGTCGACGTCGGTGGTGACGCGCCGGGCGTCCATCTCCAGGGCGATCGCCGCCCCACCCACGATGTAGACGGTGGCCGCGACGCCCCGGGCCTGCAGCCGGGCGCCCAGCTCGTCGAGCAGCGACCGGATGTCGGCCACCGACAGCTCGCGGCGGGCCATCAGGCCGTCTCCAGGGCGTTGGCGTCGAGCCAGATGCCGAGCACCGAGAGGTCGACCGGGGTGCGCTGCAGCGTGCGCGCCACCAGCCGCGGCGACGCCAGCAGCGGGAACCACCACGAGCGCAGCGGCGGCACGTCGGTCCACGCCGGGGCCGGGACGCCCCGGCGGCGGCACTCGCGGCGGACCGTGGCGGCCAGCAGCGTGTCCCACCGCTCGTCGCCGGTGCCGGCGGGAGCGGGTGGGGCGAGGAAGCGGGCGACGTCGGCCGGGCGTCGCCTCGACCGGAAGTCGGCGACGCCCCGGGCCAGCATCCGGAAGGCGAAGTCGTCGTCGCCCCGGGCCAGCTCCTCGCCGATCGCTTCGGCCACGTCGGCCGCCGTCATCCACGGGCGGTCGGTGTCGGGGTGGAGGAGGTCGTCGAGGGCGACGAGGTCGCCGCGGTCGACGGCCCGGACCGGCGCCGGCATCTCGGCCCGGTCGGTGACCGGCACGTCGGTGACGTGGAGGACGACGTTGCCGTCGGGGTGCCGGGTGATCGGGTGGCGGGCGGTCAGCTCGGCCAGGCGGTCGGGGGCGACGTAGCCGTGCAGGTCGGCGGCGCCCTGCCGGTCGGCGGGCCCGTCGGTGACGGCGACGCACGGCCGCAGCGCCTCGACGGCCCGGGGGCTCGCGACGAAGCGCTCGACCGTGGCCTTGTGCCGCACCGCGGCCAGGAGCCGCTCGGGCTCGACGCCGTCCAGCAGCCCGTCGAGCCGGCGGCGCTGGTGGGCGGTGAGCCACGACGGGTCGAGCCCGGCGAGCCGCCACAGCGCGCCCCAGGCCATCGGTGGCGACCACGGCCGACCCCGGCCCGGTCGGGCGGCGGGCGTGACCGGGACCGACGCCGGGTCGATGACCAGGGCACCGCCGGGGGACCGGGTGGCCCGGAGCGCGCCCGACGACGCGAGGCGCTGGACCTGCCGGCGGCTCACCCCGAGCCGCCCCGCGGCCTCCGCGACCGTCAGCGCGCCGGACGGCGATCCCGGCGGCGAGGTCTTCGGCAGGACCGTCCCGGATGGCGAGGTGCCGGACGAGACCATGCCACCAGCGTAACGAAACACGTCGCATCCGCGACCAATTCTTCACATCTACGCTCCCGGCATGGCCACCGAGGACGACGTCCGGCGGATCGCCCTGTCGCTGCCGGAGACGACCGAGAAGCCCTGGTTCGGCACGCCGGGGTTCCGGGTGAAGGACAAGGGCTTCCTGCGGATCCGTTCGGAGGCCGAGGGCGGGTTGGTGGTGTGGGTGCCCGACGAGGGGGAGAAGGAAGCCCTGCTGGCCAGCGAGCCGGACAAGTTCTTCACCACCCCGCACTACGACGGTCACCCGGTGGTGTTGGTGCACCTCGACGCGGTCGACGAGGAGGAGCTGACCGAGCTGATCGTCGAGTCGTGGCGCCAGAAGGCGCCGAAGCGGGTGCTGCAGGCCTACGACGCGGCCCACCCACCCATCGACGACGAGCCTGAGGACTGATCTCCGCTTCGTCGACCTCGAGGGCCCGCGCGCCCGCGCCTAGGCCGTCGGCTCGGCGGCCACGAGGGCGTCGACGGTGAGCTGGGCGTGGCCGAGGTGCTGGTAGAGCTCCTCCAGGACGTGGAGGACCACGGCGGCGTCGGTACCCGTCCCTCCCGGCAGCTCGGCGCGGGCCGGGTGCCCGGGACCGCCCTCGCCGGCCTCCAGCCGGGCCAGGAGGTCGCCCGCCCGGGCCAAGACGGCGTCGACCTCGTCGTGCAGCTGCGCCACGGTGGCCTCGGCGGTGAGCTCGGCCTGCCGGTCGCGGTCGCTGGGCTCGCCGAGGGCGACGTGGCCCAGCCACCACTCGGTCAGCCCGCAGCAGTGGACGATCAGCGCCGCCACGCTGTTGGTGCCCGGCCCGAACGGTGGTCGGTTGACGAGGTCGTCGCCCAGCCGGTCGGCCGCCGCCAGCAGCTGCCCGAAGGCGTGCCCCACATAGGACGCCGCGGTCGGCGCGTCCAGCTCCATGACCACCGGACCTTACGACGTAAGCAGTTGCTCCGCCCCGTCCCGACGTCTCGGAGCCTCACGGCAGGATGCCCTGCGCATACACCCTGGCGAAGAACTTTTCGCCATCGGCCGGGAGGTACATGTCCGTGGCAGCCAGTTCATCCACCAGCTTCTCGGCTTCGTCACGGGTGAGTACGCCGTTCCGCACGCCCTCGATGACGAGTGCCAGCGTCCGGCGCACCTTCACGTCGTGATGCTGAGCCAGCTTCACGGCGGCGGTCTCGTCGACGACGGCAACGCCGTCGTTGTGGAGCGCCCACGCCAGGACCGCACACTCTCCGAGGTGCTGCTCTGGACGACCACCCATCTCCGCCTTGAAGGTCGCGACGTGCACGATCTCTTCGAAGCCCAGCTCGATGATCGGCAGCCAGGGGAGACCCAGAGCGTCGGAGAGTGCGGGGTGATCGGCCGCCCCTCGTTTGAGCTCGACGGCCACCTCGTTCGGGATCAGGCGTTCGTGGTCCTTGGTCAGTGCCGCAAGCGTCTCGAGTCGCCCTGCTCGGGCGAAGTGGCTGACGATGGTCGTGTCCAAGACCAGCGTGGTCACGGCAATGGCCCGAACGCTGTCCGGAGATCCTTGAACGAGGGTGGGTTCTGGGTCGGCAGCTCGGACGCACGCAGCGTCGATCGGAGCAGTTCGACGGTGCGTTCCGCGGTGAGCTCACCATCGACGTAGGCACTCAGCACCCGCTGCGTGTAGGTCGGCGGAACGAACGGTGCGCACAGCTCCTCGACCCACGACTCGCCGAGGGCTAGGTAGTCGCCGGGTGTCGGGCGCTCCTCGCGGAGTCGTTCCGAGCTGGGGCCGTCGAGCAACCCCAGGCTGCAGAGGTGCTTGCAGGCAGCGCTCCAACTCACGCGGTACCGAGCCGACAGGGTCAGTGCTGCTACTCGTGTGCCCTGGTCGGCCTTGGTGCGCCAGAGCTTCTCGACCCCGGAGCGCGGCATCAGCAGGTGGGCGACGAAGGAGTTGAGGTACTTCTCGATCTCGCCACCGGGGTGCGTTCCTGCATAGGCGTCACCGATGAGGAAGTGGCCAAGCTCGTGTGCCAGGGTCCAGCGTCGTCGCCCAGGATCCTGGTTGCCGTTGATGACTGCGACGCCGAGTCGATGCGAACCGGTGCCGGACAGCTCCACGCACGCGCCTTCGTCGGTGTCGTCGAGGTCCACGGAGAACGCGACGACACCGAGCTTCTCGGCGTGGGCGGCGAGATCGACGAGCGGTTCGTGAGCGATGCGGAGCCAGCGCCGCGTGTCAGTCGCCAGACGTTCGGCGTCGCTGTGTGACGTCGGGATGGCGGCTGGCCGTCGCCGCGACCACGTCAGAACACCTCGGTCGAGGAGGAACTCCACATCGCGAGCGGCGCGCTCCACCTCCCGGTCGAGCGACAACGTTGTCGTGTGGCCGCTGGCCAGGTCACGACGCCGGCTCAGGACAGCCGGTGGAGAGGCGACGACGAACCAGTCGATGGGTCGGCCGAGGATCTCGGCGATCTCGGCAAGCTCGTGCGCCGACACCTTCCGTTGGCCGGCCTCGAGACGGACCACCGAGGTGCGGTCGACGCCCAGCCGCTCGGCCAACGCCGCCTGGGTCAGTCCGCTGACCTCACGGGCCTCTGCGATGCGGCCGCCCAGCTCCGCCGGGCTCCTCACCACGGTCACGGTGTGAGAATATCTCACATCCCGACGATGCGTGCGGTCAGAAGATGCGTGCGGTCAGAAGAGGCGGGTGGCGACGTCGTCGACGAAGCGGAGGGTGGCGTCGGGATCGGTGCGGCCCTCCCGGGGCGGGAGGACGATCAGCCGGGTGACGCCCAGGTCGGCGAACGCGGCGACGGTGGCGTCGTCGAGGGGCAGGCGGGGATGCGGGGTCACCGAGATCTCCAGCTCGCCCAGCTCCGCCGGGCGCTCGACCGACTCGGCCGCCGACCGCAGCCTGGCCACGCACGCCGCCGTGGCGTCGAGGTCGAGGGCGAACCCGTACCAGCCGTGGCCCCGGGCCACCGCCCGCCGGAACGCCGCCGGCACGTGGCCCCCGACGTGGAGCGGCGGCGCCGGTCGCTGCATCGGCCCGGGCTCGGCCCGCACCCCGGCGAACCGCACGAACGGGCCGTCGTGCGCCGCCGGGCCGCCCTTCGCCCACACGGCGGCCATGGCGTCGAGGTGGTCGTCCATGCGGGCGCCCCGGTCCTCGAGCGGCACGCCCAGCGCCGCGAACTCGGGCGCCAGGTAACCGGCCCCCACCCCGAACAGGAACCGTCCGCCCGACACCCGGTCGAGCGACGCCACCTGCTTGGCCAGCAGCAACGGCGGGTGCACCGGCACCACGGTCACGCCGGTGCCGAGGCGCAGGGTCGACGTGTGGGCGGCGATGTTGGCGAGCGCCACGAACGGGTCGAGCATCGGCGTGTCGGGCTCGCTGGGCGAGGGCGGGACCCGGGGGTCGGGCAGCACGTAGTGCTCGCCGGTCCAGACGCTCTCCCAGCCGGCCGCCTCGGCGGCGGTCGCCACCCGCACCGCGGCGGCGGGCTCGGCGCCTAGCACGTCGAGGTTGATCCCGAACAGCCCGAACCGCAGCGCGGCACCCGTCCCCGTCCCCGTCCCCGAAGCCATGGCGGGCACGCTACGGCCGGAGCTCCTCCCGCGCCGCCTCGTACATGTCGACCTTGTGCCAGCCGTAGGCGACCACGCCGGCCATCACCGGGAGGAAGTACGACACCACCCGGTACGCGGCGGTGGCGACCACCGCCTGGCCGGTCGAGATGCCGGTGAGCGCCAGGGTGCCGGTGAGCCCGGCCTCCACGAAGCCCAGCCCGCCCGGGGTCACCGGGATCATGCCCAGCAGCTTGGCCGCCACGAACGCCAGCAGGACCAGCCCCGGCTCCGGCCGGGCGCCCACGGCGGCGAGCGCGGCCAGCAGCGCCAGGTAGTCGAACCCGAACGTGCCGACGGCCGCCAGCGCCGCGGCCCGCTTGTTGTCGCCGAGCCGCTCCCGGATGCTGTCGCGCTCCTCGACGATCTTGGCCGGCAGCTCGTAGAAGGGGTGGTGGCGCACCACCTTGTTCCAGAGGCGCTGCACCACGCCGGCGGCCAGCTCCAGCGGCCGGGTGGTGACGAGGAACACGGTCAGCGCCCCGCCCAGCAGCAGGCTGCCGGCGACGCCGAGCCCGGCGGCCACGACCAGCTGGCGGGGCACGTCGGGCACGGTCAGCAGGGCCGGGAGGGCGAACACCGGGCTCACGAACACGGTGGCGGCGGTGATCAGCCCCACCACCGGGAGACCCGACACGGCGGTGGCCTTGTCGACGCCGCCGGTGGTCAGCATCCGCATCTGGACGGCGGCCCCGGTGGCGGCGCCGCCCGGCACCACCTGGCTCACCGCGTTGCCCACGAGCTGGGCGCGGGCGACCACCCGCCAGTCGGAGGTGCGGATCACCAGCCGCATCAGCCACCACAGGCACACGAAGCTCGTGCACTCGGAGGCGGTGATCACCAGCAGCCAGGCGGGGTGCAGGTGCACGACGTCGCCGACCGTCGTGTAGACGACGGCCAGCGTGGGCCCCAGGACCTGCAGCGACATGGCCGCCACCAGCACCAGGAACACCCGACCGGCCAGCTTCCAGCCGCGGCGGGGCTCGCCGGACGATCGCGGCAGGTCCGGGCGTGGGCCCGGCGGCGCGGTCAGATCCGGTGCTGGCATCCGGGCGACGATAGGGAACGTCACGCCGACTTCCTAGTCACAGGTCTCGTCAACGACGCGACGGCTCGGACGGTCACGGGGGCCGCACGTCGGGTCCCGATCGGGCCCCCGGGAGGCGCCCTCCGGGCGTCGATCGAGCCCGACCCGGCCGGTCAGGACCCCGAGGGGAGCGACCGCAGCGTGTCGGCCGTGGTCTGGTCGGCCGGGTAGAACGACTCGATCAGCAGCTCGGCCAGCGTCACGTCGACGGCGGTGCCGAAGGTGGTCAGGGTGCTGAAGAACGCCAGCTCCCGGCCGTCGAACCGCAGCCGCAGCGTCGTGAACACCAGGGCGGCGAGGTCGTGCACGTCGGGCGAGGTGGCCGCCACGCCGGGGTAGCCCTCGAGCTCGTCGTAGAGGTCGCGCAGCGCCGGGTCCTGGACGAGCGTGGCCTGGTGGCGCAGCCGGTGGAGCACGTGGGCGCTGTACTCGGCCAGGTTGGTGATGTGCGGGGCCAGCCCCTCGGGGTGGAGCAGCACCCGCAGGGCGTTGATCGGCGGCGCCAGCAGCTCGCCGCGCACCAGGCTGCCCATGAGGGTGAGCGCGCTGCCGTTGGCGGTGACGATGTCCCAGTGGCGGTCGACGACCAGCGCCGGGTAGGGCTCGTGGCCGCCCAGCAGCTTGTCGAGCGCCTCGCGCACCGGGGCCATGGCCTCGTCGTCGATGGCCCGCTCCCCGTAGACGGGGGCGTAGCCGGCCGCCAGGAGCAGGCCGTTGCGCTCCCGGAGCGGCACGTCGAGGTGGTCGGCGAGGTGGAGGAGCAGCTCGCGGCTGGGCTTGGAGCGCCCGGTCTCCACGAAGCTCAGGTG
>DATCLV010000089.1:0-7784 GCA_036563745.1 Acidimicrobiales bacterium
CTCGCCGCCGACGACGGCCGCGAGCTCGCCGTGTACGAGGCGCCCGTGGGCCGGGGGGTCGCCGCCGAGGTGGGCGTGATCGACCTCCGTTCAGCGGCCGACGACGCCCTGTCGTTCGACGAGCGGGGCGTCGAGCCGGTGACCGTCCGGGGCGTCGACGGTTGGTTCGAGCAGGACGAGCTCTTCGGCGCCACGGTGCGGTGGGAGGCGGGCCCGGAGCGGGTCGTCATGGTCGCCTCCCGGCAGCTCGACCGCGCCCGGCTGCTCGCCGCCGTCGAGGCGGGGAGCGACGACGGCGGCCGGGGCGGCTTCCGGCCCGGCCCCGTCGCCGCCGGGCTCGGCACCCCCGAGCCGCTGGGCGAGCCGGAGGCGCTCGAGCTCTTCTCCCTCACCCCCGTGCCGGCGGGTGCGGTGGGCCACACGGTCGGCTACCAGTCCGACGACGACCTCGGCAGTGTGGTGCTCCTCGCCGTCGTCAGCGGCGACGCCGACGCCGTCGCCGCCCTGCGGTGGGTCACGGCGGCCGACACGCCCGTCGAGGTGCGGGGTCACCAGGGCTGGCTCGGCACGCGGACGTTCACGACCGACGACGGGACCGGGGTGGCGGGCGCCGAGGAGGCGACGTCCGGCGAGGCCGGTGGCGACACGGCCGGCGACGGCGCCCTGATCCCGGACTCCGCCGGCGACGACGCAGTCGATGACGCAGTCGATGACGCCGCCGAGGGCGACGGCGCGTCCGCCTCGGTGGTCGAGTCGCACGCGGTCATCTGGCGGGAGGCGCCGGGCGTGATCGGCATCCTGGTGGCCAGCGGCGGGTTCTCCGCCGACGAGGTCCTCGGGCTCACCGCCGGGATCGAGGCCGCGACCGACGACGAGTGGGCGGCCCTGGTCGATCGGGCCGACTCCCCCACGCCCGCGGACGCCCACGCATCGGTGGCCGGTGACGACGGCGAGGTCAGCTGGTCCGTCTACCTCGACGACGACGGGTACCTGTGCGGCGGCGTCGAGGGCCCGACCTCCGG
Source organism: Acidimicrobiales bacterium (assembly GCA_036563745.1). Taxonomy (GTDB): domain Bacteria; phylum Actinomycetota; class Acidimicrobiia; order Acidimicrobiales; family VFJN01; genus DASXTK01. Next base: position 1,023 of record DATCLV010000089.1, read on the forward strand.
CTCGGAGACCTGCGGCAGCCTCGACCGGGGCGGCGCCGAGATCCTCGCCGCCGACGACGGCCGCGAGCTCGCCGTGTACGGCGTGCTCCCCGAGGGGGCGGTCGACGTGCAGGCCGCCGACGGCTCGTCCCTCGGGGCGTCGACGGCCCCCGCCGAGGACGGCATCGTGGTCTACGCCATCACCCTCGACACCGGGCGCACCTTCGACGAGGTGGTGTTCGTCGACGCGGCCGGCCGGGAGGTGGGCCGCAGCCCGGTCGGATCCGTCCCGCTCACGGAGGGGGAGCCCGCCACCACCACGCCGTAGGCCGCCCCACACCCCCCGGTAGCCGCCGCTTCGACGCCCCCGTCGCCCGGGGGCCGGAGCGGCGGCGCCGCGTCCGGTCGAGGGGCGGGCGCCCCTCCGGAGAGGGGCGCGGGACCCCTGTCGAGCGCGCCGCGGCTCTGGTTCTCTACCGTGACGGGGTGGCAACTGTGCTGGTGGCCGAGGACGAGCCGGCGATCGCCGATGCGGTGGTGCAGCGACTCCGCAGCGAGGGCTTCGACGTCCGGTCGGTGGGTGACGGCCTGGAGGCGGTGGAGCTGTGCCGCCAGCTCCGGCCCGACCTCGTCGTGCTCGACCTGATGCTGCCGAGCCTCGACGGCCTCGAGGTGTGCCGGCGCATCCAGGCCGACCGGCGGGTGCCGGTCGTGATGCTCACCGCCCGCGACGAGGAGACCGACCTCGTCGTGGGTCTGTCGGTCGGCGCCGACGACTACGTGACCAAGCCGTTCAGCCCCCGGGAGCTGGTGGCGCGGATCCGGGCGGTGCTGCGCCGCGTCGCCGACGCCGCCGAGGGCACGCTCCTGCGCCACGGTGACCTGGAGCTGAACCACGCCAGCCGGCGGGTCCACCGGGCCGGCGTCGAGGTGCACCTCACCCCGATCGAGTTCGACCTGCTGGCGCACCTGATGGCCCGGCCGAGCGTGGTGTTCTCCCGCGACAAGCTGCTGTTCGACGTGTGGGGCTACGCGGACGGCGCCGGTCCCCGCACGGTCGACTCCCACGTGCGGTCGCTGCGCCGCAAGCTCGGCGACGACGTGGTCCGGACCGTCCACGGCGTCGGCTACTCGCTCGGCCTGGACGGCCCGTGACGCGGTGATCCCGGACCGCTGGCGGGAGGCGTGGGCCGAGTTCCGACCCCTCGACCGCATCGGTTCCATCAAGCTGAAGCTCGGGCTGACGATCGTGCTCGGGGTGTTCGTCAGCAGCGCCGTGGCGGTGCTCGGCCTGCGCTGGCACTGGCCGGTGTGGGTGCGGCTGTCGATCTCGATGGTGATCGCGCTGGCGCTGGTGCAGGTCCTCACCCGGGGCATGACGTCGCCGCTGCGGGAGATGGCCACCGCGGCGAAGCACATGGCCGAGGGCCACTGGCGGGGTCGGGTCACCGACACGTCGGCCGACGAGGTGGGCGAGCTGGCCCGGGCGTTCAACGCCATGGCCGACGAGCTGGCCGTCGTCGACCGGATGCGCAAGGACCTCATCGCCAACGTGTCCCACGAGCTGCGGACCCCGATCTCGGCGCTCCAGGCGCGGCTGGAGAACCTGGTCGACGGCGTCGAGGCACCCGACCCGACGCTGCTCCGGTCGATGCTCGACCAGACCGAGCGCCTCGGCCGGCTGGTGGCGCAGCTGCTCGACCTGTCCCGGCTCGAATCGGGGGCGGTGCCGCTGCGGCGGGAGCTGCTGGAGGTGGCGCCCCTGCTGGAGGCGGTGGCCGACGAGGCTCGCCTGCAGGCGCCGGGCCGCCGCATCGAGACGTCGGTGGAGCCGCCGGACCTGGCGGTGCTGGCCGACCCCGACCGGGTCCACCAGGTGCTCGCCAACCTCACCGACAACGCCCTGCGCCACGGCCCCGCCGACCGCCCGGTCCGGCTGGCGGCCGAGGCCGGCGAGCGGCACGTGGTCCTGACCGTCACCGACGAGGGCCCGGGCATCCCCGACGCCGAGGCCGAGCGGGTGTTCGAGCGGTTCTACCGGGCCGACTCGGTGCGGCCGGGGTCGGCGGGCGGGGCGGGGCTGGGCCTGTCGATCGCCCGCTGGATCGTCGACCTCCACGGCGGCGACATCCGGGTGTCGGCCAACACCCCCACCGGCTGTCGCATGGTCTGCCGCCTCCCCCGTTGACCGAACTTGCCCCCGAAACGGGGAGCGGGCTGCCCGTTTCGGGGGCAGGTTCGACCGACGGGCGCGGGCAGGTCGGCAGCCCTCAGGCCACGGCGAAGCCGAGCGCGGCGGGCAGCTCGTGCCGGGTGGTGATCCCGAGCTTCGTGTAGGCGTGGTCGAGGTGGCTGTCGACCGTGCGGCGCGACACGTGGAGCGCCTCGGCGATCTCCCGGTTGCTGCGCCCCCGGGCCGCCAGCTCCGCCACCTCCCGCTCCCGCGGCGTCAGCCGGGCCGCCGACGCCGCCTGCACCAGCCGCCGGAGCAGCGGCGTCGACGCCCCCTCGCACTCCCCTGCCAGCCGCTGGGCCCGCGCCCGGGACGCTGCCTCGGCCCGGCGGCGGCCCCGCGCGCCGTGGGCCTCGGCCGCCGCGGTCAACGCCTCGGCGGCCAGCAGGCGCGCCCCGGCGGCGACGAACCCGGCGGCCGCCGCGTCGAGGTCCTCCCCGCTCGGCGTCGGCGCCGCGAGCCCGCGGGCGAACCGTGCCGCCACCGGGAGGAACGGACCGCCGAGCCTCCCCGCCAGGTCCGTTAGCCGGTCGGCCACCTCGCCGGCCGCCCCCAGCCGGGCGGCGTCGACGAGCGCCGTCGCCTCCAGCAGCCCGCAGCCCGCAGCCCCCGCCTGTTCGGCCACCGCCAGGGCCAGGGCCCGGGCGCTCGACAGCTCGCCGCGGGCGGCGTGCAGCCACACCCGCCCCAGGTCGAGGCCGAGGCGGTCGGGCGTGAGCGGGAACGGGCGGTGGTCGTCGATCCACGCCAGCGCCTCCCCGGCGGCCCGGGCGTCGCCCGCCTGGCCGGCGGCCGCGGCCAGCGTCGCCACGACCCAGTTGCCCCGCCCGTAGTGGTTCTCGTCGCCGACCATCGTGGTGAGCACCTCGTCGCAGAGCCGGGCCGCCGTCGCGACCCGACCCTGCGCCAGCCGTGCCCGGGCCAGGCACAGCACCGGGAAGCCCCGCAGCGACCGGAAGGCAGCCAGCACGTCGTGGTCGACGACGCGCTCGAGGACGGCGACGGTCTCGTCGAGCCGGCCGGCCAGCGGCGCCGCGCACGCGACGGCGGCCAGCAGACGACCGGCGGGACGCGGGTCCTCGGAGGCCAGCGCCGCCGCGTCGGACTGCGCCGCGGCGGCCAGCTGGACCGCCGCCTCGGCGTGGCCCCGGAAGGCGGTGACGAGCGCGGCGGTGCCGACGGCGTGGAGCCGGTCGGCGGTGGTGCGCGCCCCCGAGACCGCGGCCGCGGCGAGGGTGCCGGCGGCGTCGAGGTCGAGGTCGGCGAACGCCAGCCGGGCGGCCAGCTCCTGCAGGGGCGCCGCCGCGCCGGCGGGGATGGCCGCCAGGCCCCGGGCGACGACATCCCGGGCCTCGGCGACGCTGCGGCCCCGGTGCCAGATCAGCGCCTCGGCCCGCACGACGGTGCCGGCCACCCGGGCGGCGACCGGCGCCTCGGGCCGGGTCAGCGCGTCCAGCAGCGCGTCGGCCTCGTCCCAGCGGCCCACCGGCCCCAGCGCCTCGGCGCGCTGGAGGACGGCGGGCCAGCCGGCCCCGGCGCCCTCCGCGGCCCGGGCCAGGCGTTCGCTCAGCGCCGCCTCATCGATCATGGAGGCCACGCGGGCCGCGCGGAGCAGGAGGTCGGGGTCGCCGGGGTCGTCGCCGTCGACCTGCCAGGTGGCGACCCGCAGCGGGTCCTGCCGGTGGTAGCCGGCGGCGACGGCAGCCCGGGCCAGCTCGCCGAGGCGGTGCCGGGTGGCGAAGCGGGACAGCCCGGCCCGGATCACCTCGGCGTACAGCGGGTGGGCGAGGCGGACCACCGGGCCCGCGGGGTGCTGGGCGAGGCGCTCCTCCACCAGGAGCGTGCGGTCGCCGGCCTCGCCGGTCGCGCCGGTCCCGGCGCCGTCGACGTCGAGCCCGATGCCGTCGGGGCCCCGGGTGACCCCGCCGCCCACCGCCGCGGCCAGCCGGGCCGGCGGGACCAGCCGGGCCAGCACGTCGACCGGCAGCGGCTCGCCGAGCGCCACCAGCTCGAGCAGCCGGCGCTCCTCGGGGTCGGCGGCGCCGAGGCGGTCGCTGACCAGGTCGTGGAGACGGCCGCGCCCCGCCAGGTCGCCGTCCCAGCTCCAGCGGCCGCCCCGCACGGCGAGGACACCCTGGTCGCGGGCGGCGGCCAGGACCTCCCGCAGGTACAGCGGGTTGCCCTCGGTGAGCCGCCACAGGCGGCGCAGCGCGGTGACCGCCACCCGCCCGCCCAGGGCCACCCGGGCCAGCTCGGCGGTGGTGGGCGGGTCGAGCGGGGCGAGGTCGACGCGGTCGGCCAGGCCCTCCTTGGCGAGCGCGGTGATGGCGTCGGGACACGGGACGCCGGTCCGGACCGCCGCCACCACCCGGGTCGCCGTGTGCTGGGCCAGGTGGAGGACCAGCGCCGCCGACCCGTCGTCGAGCAGCGGCGCGTCGTCGACCACCAGCACGAGCGGGCTGCCGGTCGCTGGTGACCGGTCGCCGAGGAGGGCGGCGGCGGTGGCCTGGAACAGGCCGAGGCGGTCGTGGGTGGCGTGCCGCTCGGGCACCCACCGGGCGAAGGCGCCGAAGGGGATCGTCGCCGTCGACCGGGTCGCCCGCACCACCACCACGCTGCCGTCCACCCGCCGGTCGCGGGGACCGGCCGGGCCCACCCCGCGGCCCGACCGGTCGCGACGGAGCCGGCGGTCCTCGGCGTCGGGGCGGAGGTCACGGCGGGCGACCCACTCGGCGAGGAGCCGGGACCTCCCGACCCCCGCCGGACCCACCACCACGACCGAGCGCCCGCCGGTGACGGCGGCGTCGATCAGCGCGAGCTCGTCGTCGCGGCCCAGCAGCGGCCAGCGGTCCGCGTCGGTCCCACCCCCGACCCGGGCGACCGTCGCCGGCGCCGCCGGGCGGTCGAGCGTCGTGAGCACCGCAACCACGGCGGCGACCGTAACGACGCGATGCCGGCGTCACGGCCCCGTCGGCCGAACCCGGCACCAAAGCCCCCAGGGTCCGCCCGGCCGCTTGCCCGAAGGTCCCGAGGGCCGGGCGGGCCCCCGCGGGCGCGCCCGGGTGCCCTGGCTACGACCCGTTCCCGGTGCCCGTCGAGCGGGACGAGAAGAAGCTCGTCGCCCAGTCCTTCACGCCGTCCTTCACACCCGACAGCCCGCCGCCGACGTCGCGCAGCAGCGACACCAGCGCGTCCTGCGAGCGGCTGAACGCCCGGGCGTAGTGGTCGGTCGAGTCCTTCACGTCCTGGGTGAAGGACGTGTCGCCGTCGTCGCCCCGGCGGGGGTAGTCGCCGGCGAGGATGCGGGTGTAGGCGCCCTCCTCGACCCAGCGCTGCAGCTCGGCCGCCCGCACCACGGCGAACGGGTGGCTGCGGGCCTCCAGCAGCAGGAGCTTGAGGACGCTGTCCCGCACGTCCGGCGAGGCCAGGTACTCGTCGCCCTGGGCACGGAAGGCGGGGATGTCGAGGTCGTCGAGGTGGCCGCCGCCCGCCAGCTTCATGTGCGTGCGGAGCGCGGCCGCCGGGTCCTGGGTCGCGAGCAGGCCCGCCCGGTCGCCGGACAGCTCCGCCTTGCGCTGCCACTCGTACAGGGCCGCCACCAGTGCCCGCAGGCCGAGCGCCCCGAAGGGCACCCACGACCAGGCGCCGGTCATCGAGAGCAGCCGCATGAGCATCGTCGTGTAGAGGGCGTGGCCCGAGACGGCGTGGCCGAGCTCGTGGCCCAGCACGAAGCGCAGCTCGTCCTCGTCGAGCAGGTCGACCAGGCCGCTGGTCACGACCACGAACGGCGTGTCGAGGCCGATCGTCATCGCGCGGGGGACGGGGTCGGCGTAGACGAACAGCTCGGGGACGGCGGCCACGTCGAGGGCGGCCGCCGCCTCCCGGTGCGCCTGGTAGACGCGGGCGAACTGGCGGTGGTCGACCTTCACCGCGGCACCGAGGTAGACGAGGCGCAGGGCCCGCTCGTTCCACAGCGAGAAGAGCTTCTTGAGCACGAAGTCGAAGCCCCGGAGCTGGCGGAGGGCGTTGAGCGCGCCGCGGTCGGCCGGGTGCTCCCAGGCCCGGGAGCTGATGTCCGTCAACGTCACGCGCCGCCGCGCCACGACGCCGCCACCACCACCGTCGTCGGTCATGCCCCAACGGTACGGCCCGCACCCGGCGCCGGTACCGCGCCCTCGCACCGAACCTGCCCCCGAAACGGGGAGCCGGCTCCCCGTTTCGGGGGCAGGTTCGTCGGCCGTCGCGGCGCGGTGCCGGTCAGGTCACGCCGTGACGTTGTCGAGCCACAGCTGGAGGCCCGTGAGGTTGAGGTCCCAGTCGGGGTTGTGGCGCTCGATCTTCGGGTTCCCGACGTCCTCGGCGCCGCAGGGCACCGGGCGGGTCTCGTCCCGGCAGGCGATCCGGTCGAACACCGCGGCAAGCTGGTCGCCGCCGTGCACGTCGACCAGCCGGTCGTGCAGCGCCTGGAGCTGCTCGCAGGGGACGAACGGGTCCCAGTCCTTGCAGGTCAAATAGCCGGGCGGGTCGTCGGCCGACGCGTGGTACAGCGG
>DATCLV010000091.1:0-2540 GCA_036563745.1 Acidimicrobiales bacterium
CACCTACACCGTGTGGTCGTCGATGGTGGGCCTCCGCGCCGAGGACCGCTACCTGATCGTCTACCCGTTCTTCCACACCGCCGGGCTGAAGTCGGGGGTGCTCGCCTGCGTGTTGACCGGGGCGACGATGATCCCCCACGCCGTGTTCGAGCCCCTCGCGGTGCTGCAGCGGGTGGTCGACGAGCGGATCACGATGCTGCCGGGCACCCCCACCGTGTTCCAGGGCATCCTCGACGCCCCCGAGCGGCCGGGCTTCGACCTGTCGTCGCTGCGTCTGTCGGTGACCGGGGCGGCGGTGGTGCCGGTCGCGGTGATCGAGCGGATGCGGGACGAGCTGCGCTTCGAGACCGTGGTCACCGGCTACGGCCTCACCGAGACCACCGGCACGGTCAGCATGTGCCGCCACGACGACCCGCCGGAGGTCGTCGCCCACACCGTCGGGAAGCCGCTGCCCGGCGTCGAGGTGCGGGTGGTCGACCGTGACGGCACGGTGGTCGGCCGGGGCGAGCCCGGCGAGATCCAGGTCCGGGGCTTCAACGTCATGCAGGGCTACTTCAACGACCCCGAGGCGACCGCCGCCACGATCGACGCCGACGGCTGGCTGGCCACCGGCGACGTCGGCCTGGTCGACGAGGACGGCAACCTGCGCATCACCGACCGGGTGAAGGACATGTACATCGTCGGCGGCTTCAACGCCTACCCGGCGGAGATCGAGAACCAGCTGCTCCGGCACCCGGCGATCGCCCAGGTGGCGGTGGTCGGCGTGCCCGACGGGCGGCTGGGCGAGGTGGGCGTCGCCTACGTGGTCCCCCGCCCCGGCGAGCCGTTCGACCCCGACGACGTCATCGCCTGGGCGCGGGAGCGGATGGCCAACTTCAAGGTGCCCCGGGCGGTCATCCCGATCGACGCCCTGCCCCTCAACGCGATGGGCAAGGTCACCAAGTTCGCCCTCCGCGAGCGCTACGCCGAGGACGACGAGGCCGAAGAGGACGCCGGCGCCGGGGCCGACGGCGTGCGCTCCCGGCCGTAGAGGACCGGGATCACGAACCAGGTCACGACGGCGAGCAGCCCGAGCCCGGCCGCCACCAGCTGGGGCACCGGCTCGCCGTCGACCATGCCGACCACCACGTAGCTCACGGCCGACACGGCGTAGGCGACCAGCAGGAGGCCCACGATCGTGAAGGCGTTGGCGGTCCGGAGCATCTGCTCCTTGACCCCCGACCGGAAGCGCAGCCGGTGGTGGGCGGTGGGGGCGACGAGCAGGAACGTGGCCGCGGCGGTGGTGATCACGGCCGACACGTAGAGCTGCTGGTCGAGCTCGCTCAGCTCGGTGAACCGCTGGGTGAACGGCACGCCCAGCAGGAAGGCGAACAGCACCTGCACGCCGGGCAGCGCCACGCGCACCTCCTGCAGGAGCTCGATCAGCTCCCGGTCGGCCCGCTCGGGGGCGGTCTCGTCCCGCCGGGGCCCGTGATCGTCCCGGGGCCCGTGATCGTCCCGGGGCCCGTGGTCGTCCTCGCGCCCGTCCCGGTCGTCGTGCTCGTGCTGCCCACCCATGGCTGCCCTCCGTCGCTCGTCGGGGGCGTACCCCGGGGCGACGGAGGGCAGTCGGGAGCCCGGTCAGCCCTCCCCGTCCGCCCAGATCGACGGGTGGAGGCCGTCGGGGTGGCCCGGCGGCCACTGGACCAGCTCGATCCGGTTGCCGTCGGGGTCGGTGACCCACGCGGTGAGGAACTGCTCGGACCCGTCGGGCGAGCCGAGCCCGTCGACCGCGACGCCCTTGGCCTCCAGGTCGGCGACGGTCTCGGCCATCGACTCGACCTTGATCACGAAGTGGTTGGGGCCGGGGCCCGGCGGCGCGGCGGCGGGGTCGTGGACGAGCTCGATCGCCACGAACTCGTCGCCGGGCAGCATGAGCATCGACAGGTGCCCGAACCGGGTCTGGGGCACCGTGCCGACGACCTCGTAGCCGAGCGCCTCGTAGAAGGCGGTCGACCGTTCCCGGTCGGCGACCCTGAGCCCGAAGTGCAGGGTGCGCATCAGGGGAGAGGATGCACGGTGAACCCGGGTGACGCCACGATCGTGATCTCGACGGTGGCCCGGTCGCCCACGGCGGCCACGCCGTCGCAGCCGGTCCCCTCGGCCGCCGTGACCTCCGCCTCGATCGGCCCGTAGGCGAGGGTGGCGGTCGCGTTGTCGAAGGTGAGCGGGGCGCCGGCGAACGGGTCGACCGCGTACAGGTCGACGTCGCAGTCGGGCGCCGCCACCCACATCGCCCACAGCCACGGGTACGCCTCGCCGGTCACCCGGTCGGTGGCGGCGTCGTAGGACTCGGGCCAGAGGACCGTGCCGGGGGCGCTGTACATCTCCAGCCCCGGCGGGCCACCCGTGCACCCCGAGACGTAGGTGGTCACGCCCACCTCGCCGAAGACGTCCTGCGGGCGGATGGTGCCGCTGTCGGCGATGCCCCACCCGTCGGTGGTCACGCACGTCATCGGGCCGTCACCGAGGCCGGCGACGGTGACCGAGCCGTCGACGGC
>DATCLV010000099.1:0-3357 GCA_036563745.1 Acidimicrobiales bacterium
ACTTCGTGATGCCGACGGACGGCTTCGTCTACAACAACGGCGTCCGGTACCCGGACCTGGACCACCTCCAGGTCACCACGCGCACCCCGGACGGCAACCGGTGGACGATCTGCCTCCACTACGGCCGCACGCCGATGTTCGGCCAGCCCGACCCCACCGCCGGCGTGCTCGTCGCCGGCGAGCGGGTCCTCAACTGGCGCTGGCGGGGTGAGTGCGTCGGCGACGAGGACCGCTGGCACATCGTCTAGACCGTCGGCAGCTGGTCCGACGTGGGGGAGGGTCGCCCGACCCTCCCCCACGTCACCGGGAGGGAGCGGTGGGACGCGGTCGCAGCGGCGCGGTCGGATCCGGGGTCGGCCGGTCGTGCCGCACCCCGACGTCGCCGCCCCGCGGGACTGTCGGATCGCCGCCTTCTCATCGACGGCGTGGTCGGGTTCACCGTGCTGGTGGGGACGACGTGGATGGTCGCCGGCCACCTCGGCCACGAGCCGCCGGGAGCGGTGCCGGCGGGGTTGGCGGTCGGCGTCGACGGCGTCGTGGCGCAGGAGCTGGTGGGCACGGCGGTGTGGGGCCAGACGCTCGGCCGGCGCCTGGTGCACCTCCGGGTGGTCCGCGCCGACACCGACGACGTGCCCGGCTGGGCCAGGGCCGCCGTCCGTGCGTTCGAGCCCCTGGGCGTCAGCCGGTCCGTCCACGCCCAGCGCAGCGAACCGGCCGGCCGGCACCCGGTCTTCCGGCGCAGCTGGGAGGGCCTCCACGACCTCACGGCGGGCACCCTGGTGGTCGACGACCGGGCCTGGCGCCACTGGGTCGACCGCGCCGAACGCTGACGCCCTCAGGGGAGGGGTGGGCGGTGGAGCCAGGTGACGAGGTCGGGCGGCGCGAGGGAGCGGACCCGGGCGGCGTAGCGAGCGAGGTCGGCGTCGTCGAGGAGGTCCTGCCACTGGCCGCTGGTGCCGCGGTGGAAGAACTCGACCGGGTCGATCCAGTGCTCCCTGCCGGCGCCGGCGGTCATGTCGGCCCGGCTGCGCATCGACGTGAACGTCGCCGCCTCGACCAGCCGCGGCCACCGCTCGTCGGCGACCTCGATCCCCAGGTGGGCGGCCAGGCGGCGCATCTCCCCGTCGAGGTCGGCCTGCAGGTCGTCGTAGTGCAGGAACACGATGTCGAGGTCGTCGCCGGCCTCGCGGAACGACCGCAGGTGCTCGACGGTGAACCGCAGGTTCGGCCCGGACATGGTGGGCGGGGTGTCGTCGTCGACCCAGTGCCAGAAGCGGCCGCGGGCGTCGGCGGGACGGGCCGGCGGCGTGGGCAGGGGACCGAGCTCGACGCCGTCGATCGCCGCCGCCCGCTCGCGCGCCTGGAGGAAGGCGCCGACGTCCATGTTGTCGATGTGGCGGTCCAACGAGAGGGCGGCGTCGCGGGGATCGCGCCCGACACAGACGTAGGTGACCCGCGGATCCTGGGGGAGCCCGTCCAGCGGCGTGTGCGTCTTGACGAAGCGGCGGTGGGCCTGCGCCGCCAGGTCGGCGAAGACCTCCGTCCGGGGGCGGGTCACCATGTCGATCCACGGCGACAGCGAGTCCAGCGGTCGCGGGAGCTCCGGCTCGCCGAGGACGAGCAGCGCGCAGATCATCTGCGTCCACGTCGTCCCGCACTTCGGCGGCGTCGCCACGATGATGTCGCCGGGGCGGAGCTCGAAGCCGTCCCACCGTCGGCTGTCGTACACGAACCCCTCGTAGCGGCGCACGGGCCCCTCCCTGTTGCGGCTCGGGCCGTGCCGACGGCGGGGTGGCGCCCCCGGCCTGGGAGCCGGAAGTGGGACTCGAACCCACGGCCTGCTGTTTACAAGACAGCTGCTCTGCCAACTGAGCTATTCCGGCGCGAGAGCTAGATGCTTGCATCGCGGGGGCGGCCACGCCAACGTTGCGGGGATGTAACGACCCGGTGCAGCTCGCGCCGGGGCCCGATGGCGTACCGTCGGACGCTCCCACACGGTTCTTCCAGGAGGCCGGACCATGGTTCCCGAGCGCAGCAAAGCGCGTGCCAACCCCGCCCGGGGACTGGCTCTGATAGCGACCGCCGTGATCATCGGGCTCTTCCTGCTGCGCAACTGGGACGGCAGCAGCGCCGGCGGCACCGAGCTCGCCACCGCCGACGCCGATGCCGGGGGCGATCCGGCCGCCCCCGCCGGCGAGGGCGGGGCCGGGGGAGAGGCCGCCGAGCCGAGCGCCACCACCGTGGCGCCGCGGCCCCCGGCCGAGGTGACCGTCCGCGTGCTCAACGCCACCAACGTCGGCGGCGCCGCCGGCAACCTGAGCGAGCAGCTCGTCGCCGGGGGCTACAAGACCGTCGATCCCGACGACGCCGGGCAGATGCTCGACGTCACCAAGATCCTCTTCGCCGGCGGCTACGACCGCGAGGCCGTCGAGCTGGCCCGGGCCATCGGCTCGCCCGCCGACTCGCTCGAACCCCTCACCGACCCACCCCAGTTCGACCCCGCCGGCGCCCAGCTGGTCGTCCTCCTCGGCGCCGACCTGGCCGCCTGAACCGCGCCGGCCCACGCCCCCGGCCCTCGCCGGCCGGCCCCGGCGACCCGCCCTGACCTGGTGACACAGGCCCGGGTGCCGCCGGGCTGAAGCGGGGTGGGCGCCGCCGATACCTTTCTGCACGTGAGCTCCGCCACGGCTCCCCTCGACCCCCTCGTCAGCCGAGCTGGCGAGTGCGGCGTCCTCCTCGACTTCGACGGCACGCTCTCGCCGATCGTGGACGATCCCGCATCGGCCCGACCCCTCGACGGCGTCACCGACGTCCTCGCCGAGCTCGCCCGCTGGTACCGGGTGGTCGGCGTGCTGTCGGGCCGCCCGGTCGCCTTCCTCGAACCGCTGCTGCCCCCGGGCGTGGTGATCTCCGGCCTCTACGGCCTGGAGGTGATCCGCGACGGCCAGCGCCTCGACCACCCGCAGGGCGGCTCGTGGCGCGAGGTGATCGAGGACGTGGCCCGGTCGTCGGCGGTGCGGGGGCCGGAGGGCATGCAGGTCGAGTCGAAGGGCCTGTCGCTCACGCTGCACTACCGGTCGCACCCCGAGCTGGCCGAGGCCGTCGAGCAGTGGGCCGCGGCCCAGGCGGCCCGGTCGGGCCTCGTGGCCCGGCACGCACGCATGTCGGTGGAGCTGCACCCGCCGATCGCGGCCGACAAGGGCACCGCCCTGGACGAGCTGGCCGCCGACCTGGCCGGCGTGGTCTACGTCGGCGACGACCAGGGCGACCTGCCGGCCTTCGACGCCCTCGACCGCCTCGCCGAGCGCGGCCTGCACACCCTGCGGGTGGCGGTCGGCAGCGCCGAGAGCCCGGCCG
>DATCLV010000106.1:0-1630 GCA_036563745.1 Acidimicrobiales bacterium
CTTCCTGTCGAGCTGCGCCGGCCTCATCCGCGAGACCGTCATCAGCTACTTCCTCGGCACCGGCCCCCAGAACGACGCCTTCAAGGCGGCGCTGCGCATCCCCAACATGCTGCAGAACCTCCTCGGCGAGGGCGTGCTGTCGGCGTCGTTCATCCCCGTCTACGCCCGCCTCCGCGACGAGGGCCGCACCGAGGAGGCCGGGAAGCTGGCCGGCGCCATCGCCGGCCTGCTGCTGGTCGTCACCGGGGTCATCAGCGTCGTCGGCGTCACCTTCGCCGAGCCCATCGCCCGGGTGCTGGTCACCGGCTACACCGGCTACCGCTTCGAGCTGACCGTGCGGCTCGTGCGGATCATGTTCCCCGGCATCGGGTTCCTGGTGCTGTCCGCCTGGTGCCTGGGTGTCCTCAACAGCCACCGGAAGTTCTTCCTGTCCTACATCGCCCCGGTGCTGTGGAACGCCGCGCAGATCACGGCGCTGGTCGGGGCGGGCCTCACCCACCAGAGCCGGACCCGCATGGCGACCGCCCTGGCCTGGGGCGTGCTGGCCGGCGGCCTGTGCCAGCTGCTGGTGCAGCTCCGCCCGGTGCTGCGCCTCCTCGGCCGCAACCTGCGGCTCAGCCTCGACACCCGCAGCCGCGACGTGCGCACGGTCGTGTCCCGCTTTGTGCCGGTGATCGTCGGCAAGGGCGTGGTGCAGATCGTCACCTACATCGACCTGTGGCTCGCCAGCTTCCTGGCCGTCGGCGCGGTGTCGTCGCTGTTCTTCGCCCTGCTGCTCTACCAGCTGCCGATCTCGATGTTCGGCCTGGGGGTGGCGGCGGCCGAGCTGCCCGACCTGTCGCAGGTGTCGGTCTACGACCCCGAGACCCGGCGCACGTTCCGGCGGCGGCTCGAGGAGGGCATGGCCCGCATCGCCTTCTACGTGATGCCGATCGCCACCATGTACATCGTGGGCGGCGACGTCATCGTCGGCGCCGTGTTCCAGCGGGGCCAGTTCGGCTGGGACGACACCTGGGCCGTGTGGCTGGCGCTGGCGATCTTCGCCCTCGGCCTGCCCGCCACCACGTCGTCGCGCCTCCTGCAGAACGGCCTCTACGCCCTCGACGACGCCAAGACCCCGCCCCGCCTGTCGGTCATCCGCGTGGTGGTGTCGACGGTGGTCAGCCTGGCCGTGATGTTCCCGCTCGACCGGCTCACGATCGGCCCCGACGGCGTGGAGGGCTGGGGCGACATGTTCGCGATCGGGCCGCTGCCCGAGGCGGTGCGGAACAGCAACGAGCTGGTCCACCTCGGCCTGCTGGCCTTCGCCATCGGGGCGACGGTCGCGGCGGTGATCGAGTACCAGATGCTGTCCCGGGCGGTGGCGTGGCGGATCGGCCGCACCCGCATGGCCGGCCGGTGGCTCAACCCGATCGCCGTGTCGTGCGCGGCGGCGGCGCTCGTGGCGTTCGGCCTGATCACGGTGTTCCCCGACGACCTGCCGTCGCTGATCCAGGTGCCGGTGGTCTTCGCCCCGGCCGGGCTCACCTACCTGTTCCTGACCCGCCACCTCCAGGTGCCGGAGTCGCTCGACCTCACGGCCCGCCTCGAGTCGTACCTGCCGGGCCGGCGATGAGCGACGCCCCCGACC
>DATCLV010000132.1:0-8459 GCA_036563745.1 Acidimicrobiales bacterium
ACACGGGCCGACACCAGGATCTCCGACGTCGCTCCGTCGAGTGCCTGGCCGAGTGCCGCGACGGTTTCGGTGTGACCGGCGAGATCCCTGACGACCCGCTCGAGCACGGCATCGGTGGGGTTCCGGCCGTCATCGATCAACAGCCCGGGCTGGTGGATGATCCCCTCGTCGAGTGAAGGATGGAGCCTGGCCAACAGGGGTTGGGTCATCGTCGCCAGGCCGGTGCGGACCTCGGGGTCGTAGTAGTTCACGGGACCCTGGGCGAGGGCCTGGTCGTACAGCGTGAGGGTTCGTGACGCGGCCTCCATGCGGTCCTCCACGGGGAGGGAGACGTCGACCGAGGCCGTCAGCATCCGGCCGAGGGCGTCGTAGGTGGACTCGTCGCCGATCGGCGGGTGGGCGGCGGAGAAGAGGTGCTCGAAGTCGGCCAGGCCCTCCTCCACGTGGTCGAGCACGATGGCGTTGGCCAGGGCCGGTCGCTCGGCCGCGGAGTCGGCCAGCGCCTCGATCGCGTTGCGGGTGCCGACCAACCGCTCGAGCTCGCCGCCCTCGGGGCCCTTGTGCGAGAGCAGCGCCACGCCGTGCTCGTCGGAGTAGGTGTGCTCCCACACGTGGCGCCAGACGGTGCGGCTCAGCGTCACCGTGGCGGGGGCGCCCAGCACGGCGAGCGCCACCAGGAGGGGCGGCGGGCCGTGGTGGTACCAGTCCTGGTCGTCGGCGATCTCGGCCACCCACCGCTCGGCCCGGCGCGGCGCCCCCTCCAGGCCGTGGCTCACCACCACCGCCAGGTCGCCGACGACCCGGTGGACCCAGGCCTCGTCGCCGTCCCAGGCCGCGTCGGGGGCGGCGACGAGCATCCGCTCGATCTCCTGCAGGTCGCCGGGGCCCATCGTGTCGATGAGCGCGGCCGCCGCGGCCTGCGGGTCGGCGGCGGTGTCGACCTCGTGCCGCATCCATCCCAGCACGGCGACCAGCTCGCCGACCGTGGTCTCGTCGTACGACCCGGACGCCATCCGCTCCCGCAGCCGGGCCAGCTCCTGCTCGGCCCGCCGGGCCAGGCGGCGCCGGAGCCGGTCGCCGTACGGCGACGTGGAGGAGATCGCCAGGTCGGCGGCGTCGAGCTCGTAGGTGCCGTCGCCGCGGCCGGCGCCGGCGGTCCGCAGCCGCTCGGCGACCTCCCCCACCAGCTCGTCGACCTGCCGGCAGCGCCCCAGCGGCCCGGCGACGTCGGGCCGCCCGGGCGCCGGGAAGCCGGCGGGGAGCAGCGCGACCAGCTCGTCGTACGCGTCGAGCAGCCGCTCCCGGGCACGGTGGGCGGCGTCGCGGGGCCCCTCGACGTCGCCGACGTAGCCCTGCATCTCGTCGGGGTGGCCGGAGACGGTGCTCATCGCCCGGCCCCCGGCGGCAGCGTGGTCGTCGTGGTCGTGGTGGTCGTCGTGGTCGTGCGGGTCGGGGTGCGGAGCATGGCCGAGGCGTTGTGCTCCTTGATGCGGTCGATCACCCCGTGCACCCGGGCCCGGAACGCCTGGAGGGCGTCGATGGTGGCCTGCAGGTCGAGCTGGGCGTACGCGTGGTCCTCGTCCCAGGTGGTGCGGGCCGGGCCCTGCCAGGTGCCCAGCCGCTCCTCGACGGCTGCGGCCCGGGCGAGCACGAGGTGGTCGAGCGCCTCGATCAGCGCCGCCACCCGCCCGGCGACCACGTCCGCCTCCGCCTCGGGGACCGGCAGGACGCCCCGGAAGTCGATCTCGTCGCCGTCGTCGTACCGGTACGGCATGTCCGCCTCCTCCTCGACCCGCCCGGCACCGGCCCACACCGAGCGTCGCCCCGATCGTACGGGTTGCGGCGGCGCTGTGGCGATCGGCGGCCGGGGTCAGGACAGGGGCCGGCGGGGGCGACCGGACGCCGGGCGCGGCGTCAGGCCCGCGGACCCCGCTCGGTAGCCTGGGTCGGTGGCTGTGGAGAAGGTCCTGCTGGCTGCCCCGCGGGGGTTCTGCGCCGGGGTGGAGATGGCCATCAAGGCCCTGGCCTGGATGGTCCGGGCCTTCGAGCCGCCCGTGTACTGCTACCACGAGATCGTGCACAACCAGCTGGTCGTCGACCGGTTCCGGCAGCTGGGCGTGGTGTTCGTCGACGACATCGCCGAGGTGCCCGACGGCCGGCCGATCATGCTCTCGGCCCACGGCTCCGCGCCCGAGGTGGTGGCCGCCGCCAAGGAGCGGGGCAGCTACGTGGTCAACGCCGTGTGCCCGCTGGTCACCAAGGTGCACCACGAGGTGAAGGTGCGGGCCGGCAAGGGCTACCGCATCGTGTACGTCGGCCACGAGGGTCACGAGGAGGCGGTGGGCACGATGGCGGTGGCGCCCGACGCGATCGACCTGGTCGAGTCCGTCGAGGAGGTCGACGCCCTGGCCGACCGGGCCACGGCGGCCGGCGCCGACGCCGGCGACGGCCCGAGCGAGACCCCGGTCGCCCTCCTCGCCCAGACCACCCTGTCGCACCGCGAGTGGTCGGCGATCGCGGAGCGGGCCGCCGAGCGGTTCCCCGGCCTGTGGCGACCCGGGCGCAGCGACCTGTGCTTCGCCACCACCAACCGCCAGTCGGCGCTGGCGCAGATCGCGCCCCGCAGCGACGCGGTCGTCGTGATCGGCTCGGCGAACTCGTCGAACACCCGGGCCCTGGAGCGGCTGGCGGTCGAGTCGGGCTGCCCCCGGGTGTTCCGGGTCAACGGCGCCGACGAGCTGCCCGACGACCTCGGCGGGGTCGTCGGGGTCACCGCCGGCGCCTCGGCGCCCGAGGAGCTGGTCGACGCGGTGATCGCCCGCCTCGCGCCCACCGACGGCGTCGAGGAGGTGCGGATCACCGACGAGGACGAGTACTTCCCGCCGCCGCGGGAGCTGCGCGACCTCCTGGCCGGGATCGACGTGGCGGCCACGCTGGGCTTCGGCGGCTCGGTGCCCGACCGGCCGTCGCTGCAGGACCGCCAGCTCGCCGCCAGCGACGTGCTGGCCCTGCTCACCCCCTGACGGGGGTCACGCGCCGCCGTACGATCCGACGGGGGTCACGCACCCGCCGCCGAGCGACGGACCGGACGGACCCGACGGGCCGCCGCCGCCGGCCGCCGGCCGCCGACGAGCAAACGAACGAACGAGCGAACGCAGTCGAGCGGCTCAGTACGTGCCGGCGCGGCGGCGGGCCTCGTCGAACACGTCCTGCACGGAGCGATAGAGCTGGTCGCTCAGCTCGTGGATCAGGCGCCGCGGCACCCGACCCGACCCGTCGCCCCGGGGCATCTCGATGGGGTCGCCGACCACCAGCGCCACCTTGCGGGGCCTGATGAACTTGGCGCCCTTCGGCATCGCCTCCTCCGACCCGCCGATCCCGAGCGGCACCAGCGGCACCCCGGTGCGGGCGGCGACGTAGGCGGTCCCGTCGAAGACCTCGTGCACGACAGGGCCCGACTGGCGGGTGCCCTCGGGGAACATCACCAGCGGCTCGCCGTACTCGATCACCTGCATGCAGGTGCGGAGCGACGCCCGGTCGGCGGTGCCCCGGTGGACGGGGAAGGCGCCCAGCATGTTGAAGAACCTGCCGGGCCACTTGTACTTCCAGATCGACGCCTTGCCCATGTACCGCATCCGGCCCGGGCGGACGAGCGACACCAGCAGGAAGTCGACGTTCGACCGGTGCACCGGCGCCAGGACGAACGGCGTGGTGCGGGGCACCTTCTCGGCGCCGACGATCTCGACCCGGAACCACAGCTTGGCGAGGCCGAGCACGAGCAGCCGCAGCACCCGGTAGGTCAGCTTCTCGTACCAGCGGGGTGGGTGGACGTCGACGGGCTCTGCCTTGACGGCGTCGACCTTCTCGGCCTTCGCCGCCTTGACGGCGGTGGCGGCCGGCCGGTCGCCGTTCGAGGCCGACCCCGCCGACGAGCCGTCGTTCCCGCCCGTCCCGTCCGTTTCGCCCGTCACGCCCGACGGCGCCCCCGATGTCGACGCCTCCGGCACCTCCGACGACGCCGCGGCGGTCACCGGCTCCGACGGCGAGGGCTCCGGTTCAGCCATCGATCTTCTCGGCCAGCATCGACACGATCTCCTCGACGATCTCGTCGAGCGTGAGGTCGCTGGTGTCGACCACCACCGAGTCGTCGGCCGCCCGGGCCGGCGACACGGCACGCCCCTCGTCGTAGGCGTCGCGGCGGGCGATGTCGGCGGCGACGGTCTCGTAGTCGAGCCCGGTGACCTCGGCCGCCCGGCGCTCGGCCCGCACCTCCGGCCGCGCCGTCAGGTACACCTTCAGCACCGCGTTGGGGAACACGACCGTGCCGATGTCCCGCCCCTCCAGGACGCCGCCGTCGCGCTTGTAGGCCCACTCGCGCTGCCGGCGGACCAGCTCCTCGCGGACGCCCGGGTTGGCGGCCACCACCGACACGGCCCGCGACACCTCGGGGCCCCGGATCTCGATGGAGGCGTCGACGCCGTCGACGCGCACCGAGCTGTCGGTGACCTCCATCTCCACGACCTTGGCCAGGTGGGCGACGGGCTCCGGATCGGCGGGGTCGATGCCCCGGCGCATGGCGGCGAACGTGACCGCCCGGTACATGGCCCCCGTGTCGAGGTACTCCAGCCCGAGCCGGTCGGCCAGGAGCCGCGCCACCGTCGATTTCCCCGACCCCGCAGGCCCGTCGATCGCGATCACCCTCACGGGAACAACACCCTAGTGCCCTCCCCCGGGATACCGGCGGCCCCGGCCCGTCGGCGGACGACGCCGGAGCGTGCGATCGACGGCCGGCACGTCGTCACCTGCACTGCACCCGCACCCCACCGCACTGCACCCGCACCCCACCCGCACCTCACCGCAGTCGGTCGAGCGCCGTCCAGAAGGACGGAAAGGTCTTGGCGACGCACGAGGGACCGGCGATCCGGATGCCCTCGGCCCGCAGGCCCAGCAGGGCGAAGCTCATCGCCATGCGGTGGTCGTCGTAGGTGGCGACGGTGGCCGGCTGGGGCGTGCCCGGGTGGACGACGAAGCCGTCGGGCTCCTCCTCGGCCCGGATGCCGCAGCGTCGCAGCTCCCGCACGACGTTGCCGACCCGGTCGGTCTCCTTGTGGCGGATGAACCCGATGCCCCGCACGCGGGTGGGCGAGTCGGCGAACACGGCCACGGCCGCCAGCGTCGGGGCGGTGTCGGACAGGTCGCCCATGTCGACGTCGACGCCGACCAGGTCGCCGGTCCGCTCGACGGTGGTGGCGCCGCTCCCCCGCTCGACCCGGCAGCCCATCCGCGCCAGCACGTCGACGAACGCCAGGTCGCCCTGGAGGCTGGCACGACCCAGGCCCTCGACCGTGACCCGCCCGCCGACGATCGCCGCGGCGGCGAAGAAGTAGGAGGCGGCGCTGGCGTCGGGCTCGACGGTGTAGTCGGTGCCCCGGTAGCCGCCGGCGTCGACGGTCCACCCCGACTCGTCGGCGTGGACGGTGGCGCCGAAGGCGGTCATCACGGCCACGGTCATGTCGACGTACGGTCGCGACACCAGCCCGCCCGACGTCCGCAGGCGCAGGCCACCCGGCCACACCGGGCCCAGCATGAGCAGCCCCGACAGGAACTGGCTGGAGGCGTCACCGGCGACATCCAAGGTGACGCCGGGCGTCGGTGCCTCGGGGCCGCGGACCAGGACGGGCAGGTGGCCGGGATCCCCCTCCTCGACGACCTCGGCCCCCAGCGCCCGCAGGGCGGCGATGCCGTCGGCCATGGGCCGGGCCCGGAGCTGGGGGGCGCCGTCGAGCCGGGTGGGCTCCCGACGGAGGGCGAGCAGCGGGAGGACGAACCGGGCCGTGGTGCCCGACTGCCGGGCGTCGACGACGGTGACCCCGCCGGCCGACGCCCCGGGAGCAGACCCCGCGCCGGTACCCGCGCCCGACCCCGCCGCCGGCACCAGCGGCCCCAGCGCCGCCAGGGCGCCCCGCATCGCCTGCGTGTCGTCGGCCTCGAGCGCCCCGGTCAGCCGGCTCGGGGTCGGCGCCAACGCCGCGCAGACCAGCGCCCGGTTGGTGATGCTCTTCGACCCGGGCGGGCGCACCGTGGCGTCGAGCGGCCCGGCGACCGGGGTGACGGGGTAGGGGTCGGGAACGGGACCCGGGAGCGGACCCGCGGCCTCGGTCACGGCCCGTCGACCGGGTGCTCCGAGGAGCGGTAGCCCCGCCGGGCCAGGGCGTCGCGCAGCACGGGGGCGGCGGCCGCGGGCACCACGACGATGAGCACGCCGCGGGGGCCCTCGGCCGAGTGGGCGATCTCGAGGTCGGCGATGTTGACGTCGAGGTCGGTGGCCAGCGTGGTGACGTCGGCCAGCACACCCGGCCGGTCGGGCACGGGGATGCGCAGCTCCCGCAGCTCGTCGGTGGGCCCGATCGACACCGGCAGGTTCACCCGGGCCGCCCGGGCCGACTCCAGCTTGTCGAGCAGCGCCGCCCGGTCGCCCCGGGCCACCACGTCGCGCATCTCCTGCAGCGCGGCCAGCAGCTCGTCCATCACGTCGACGATCGCCGCCCGGTTCTCGCCGCAGATGTCCGGCCAGATGGCCGACGACCCGCCGGCGATGCGGGTCATGTCGCGGAACCCGCCGGCGGCCAGGCGCAGCAGCGCCCGGTGCTCCTCGCCCCGGGCCGACGCCAGCCGCATGAGCGTGGCGGCGGTCAGGTGGGGCACGTGGGAGATCACGGCGACCAGCTCGTCGTGGCGCTCGGGCGGCAGGGCGACGACCTCGGCGCCCATCGCCCCCACCAGCGCCCGGAGCTGGGCGTAGGCCGACGCGTCGGTGCCGACCGTGGGGGTGAGCACCCAGGTGGCGCCCTGGAACAGGTCGGGGGTGGCGCCCTCGACGCCGTCCTGCTCGGAGCCGGCCATGGGGTGGCCGCCCACGAACCGGGCGTCGGCCACGGCCTCGACGATCGGGGCCTTCACGCTGCCGACGTCGGTGACGAGGCCCGACGTCTTGGCCAGCGCCTCCTGCACCTCGGCGACGACCGCCCGCACGGGTGTGGCGACGAACGTGACGGTGGCCTCGGGGTCGTCGCCGACGGCGTCGAGCGCGCCCAGCTCCAGCGCCAGCGCGGCGCGCTCGGCGTCGACGTCGCGGCCGGTCACGTACCAGCCGAGCCGGCGCAGCGCCATCCCCACCGAGCCCCCGATGAGCCCGGTCCCGACCACCACGGCGCGCCCCGGCAACGGGGGTTGACCCAGCGCCATCGGGTCAGGCGGGCAGGTCGTCGCGCAGGTTGCGCGCGCCTTCGAGGTAGACGTGGTGGAGCTGGTCCCGCGGCCGGTCGGTGGTCAGGTGGACCATCACCCGGATGCAGCGGGGCGTGGCGCCGACGACGTCGAGCTCCCTGGCGCAGATCAGCGGGATGTCACCGAGCCCGAACTTGCGGGCCGCCTCGGCCGGGAAGGCGCTGCGCACGTCGTCGGTGGCGGTGAAGAGGATGCTGATCAGGTCGTCGTGCTGGATCTCGTTGCGGGCGAAGAGCTCCTCCAGCAGGGCGATGACCCGCTCGAAGAGGTGCTCCTTCTCGTCGACGTCGATGGTGGTGGCGCCACGCAGCGCCCGGATCTGCCCGGACATGACCGGTTGACCTTAGCGGGGGCCGGGTCGGCGCCCGAAGACGCTGACCACCTCGACGTGCGGGGTGCCCACGAACTGGTCGACCAGCGTGGCGCCCAGCAGCTCGTAGCCGGCAGCCCGGAGCAGGCCCGCGTCCCGGCCCAGCGCCCCGGCGTCGCAGCTCACGAGCACCAGGTGCGCCGCGCCGGTGCCGGCGACCGCCCGCACGCCGCCGCGGCCGAGCCCGGCCCGGGGCGGGTCGGCGACCACCGCGTCGGCGGGCCGGGGCCGCCAGCGGCCGACGTCGGCCTTCACCACGCGGGCGTCGAGGTCGGCGAGGTTCACCCGGGCGTCCGCGGTGGCCGACGGCGACGACTCGACCAGCGTGACCCGGGCGCCGCCGCCCGCGAGCGCGGCGAACAGGCCGACGCCGCCGTACAGGTCGACCAGGTGGGGGCGACGGCCGGAGGTCACCCCCTCGCCGTCGGCGAGCGCCGCGGCGACGCCCTCGGCGGCCAGGCGGACCAGGGCCTCGGCGCCGTCGGGCCGGGGCTGGAAGAACGAGCGGGCCGAGATCCGGAACCGCCGGCCGGCGACCTCCTCGTGGTACCAGGCCCGCTTCCCGGCGGCGAGCTCCTCGCCGCCGACGACCCGCACGTCGCCGGGCACCTCCACGCCGTCGCCGGTCGGGTCGACCACCACCAGGCGGGCGCCGGTCCGGGCGCCGACCCGCACGCTCACCTCGCTCCCCGGGGGGAACCAGCCGCTGGCCAGCACCTCGGCGGCGAGCGGGTGCGCCACCAGGCAGTCGTCGACGGGGACGGTGGCGTGGCTCCGCGAGCGGCGCAGCGCGAAGCGGCCC
>DATCLV010000139.1:0-7831 GCA_036563745.1 Acidimicrobiales bacterium
GTACAGCGAGAACTGGGTGTCGCCGCCATCGGCCTGGGTGGCGGCGACACCCAGTTCTCGCTGTACCTCGTCGCCCTGTGCGGCATGGGCATGCTCGCCACCACCGGCGTGGTGGTGTCGGAGGACACCTTCGGCCCCGTGGCCGACAACGCCGCCGGCATCGCCGAGATGTCGGGCGAGTTCCACGGCGAGCCCGAGCGGATCATGGTGAGCCTCGACGCGGTGGGCAACACCACCAAGGCCGTCACCAAGGGCTTCGCCATCGGCTCGGCGGTCATCGCCGCCGTGGCGCTGTTCGCCAGCTTCATCGAGATCTCGGCCGACGAGGTCGTGCCGGCCGATCTGGTCGAGGCGGCGAAGGGGACCGCCGGCGGCGTCTTCAGCCTCGTGCCGATCAACGTGGCCGACCCGAAGGTGTTCATCGGCCTGCTCATCGGCGGCTCGGTGCCGTTCCTCTTCTCGGCCCTGGCCATCCGGGCCGTCGGCCGCACCGCCGGTGTGGTCGTGCAGGAGGTCCGCAGCCAGTTCGCCGACGGCAAGATCATGGCCGGCGAGAAGAAGCCGGACTACGCCCCGGTCATCGACATCTGCACCGCGGCGTCGCTGCGGGAGCTGGCCACCCCGGCCCTGCTGGCCGTGCTCACCCCGGTGATCATCGGCTTCGGCATCGGCTACACGGCCCTCGGCGCCTTCCTGGCGGCGGTCATCCTGGTCGGCCAGCTGATGGCCAACTACCTGTCCAACGCCGGTGGCGCCTGGGACAACGCGAAGAAGTTCATCGAGGACGGCCACCACGGCGGCAAGGGCTCCGAGGCTCACAAGGCCGCGGTGATCGGCGACACGGTCGGCGACCCCTACAAGGACACCGCCGGCCCGGCCCTCAACCCGCTCATCAAGGTGATGAACCTGGTGTCGCTCCTGATCCTCCCGGCGGTCATCAGCCTGTCGGACATCAACAGCGACAACTGGCTCGACACCTCGCCCGAGCCCGCCGCCATGGCGATCGCCGCCGGTGCGCTCGTCGTCCTGCTCGGCGCCATCGCCTTCTCCAAGCGGGGCGGCGCCGGCATCGTCACCGACGGGGGCAGCACCACCAACGGTGCCGCTCCGGCCGGGGCCACCACGTCGGGCACCGAGGCCTCGGTCGCCTCGGCCTCGGCGGAGTGAGCTGAGCCCTAGGTAACGCAGTGCAGACTGCGCCGGTCGGACTGTTAGGGCAGCCTGACCGGCGCAGTCATGCTCGTTGAACTGACTCCCGGGGAGGGGGGTGCACGGATGCCGGTGCAGTTCGATCTGACAGGGAAGGTGGCACTGGTGACCGGTGGCACCCGGGGAATCGGCAAGGGGATCGCCGAGGCGTTCCTGGCCGCGGGCGCCGAGGTCATCGTGTGCGCCCGCAACGCCCCGGCGCGGCCCCCGAGCTTCGAGGACCGGGAGGCGACGTTCCTGGCCACCGACGTCCGCGACTGGGACGACATCGGCCGGGTGGTCGCCGTGGCCGTCGGCCGCTACGGGCGCCTCGACGCCGTGGTGAACAACGCGGGCGGCTCGCCGCCGGCGTCGGCCGCCACCGCGTCGCCGAGGTTCTCCAGCGCCATCATCACGCTCAACCTGATCTCGCCGCTGATGGTCACCCAGCGGGCCAACGAGGTCATGCAGCAGCAGGAGACCGGCGGCTCGATCGTCAACATCTCGTCGCTCACGGGGATGCGGGCATCGCCGGGCACCGCGGCCTACGGGGCCGCCAAGGCGGGGCTCATCAACCTCACCGAGAGCCTCGCCGCGGAGTTCGCCCCGAAGGTGCGGGTGAACTGCGTGACCGCCGGGGCGATCGCCACCGAGGAGCTCCACCAGCGCTACGGCGGCGACATGTACTTCGACGCCGTGGCCAAGACCGTCCCGATGGGCCGGATGGGCACGCCGGGCGACGTCGCCCAGGCGTGCCTGTTCCTGTGCTCGGAGGCGGCGTCGTTCGTGACCGGCGCCAACCTCGTCGTGCACGGCGGCGGCGACGACCCGCCGCCCGCCCAGCCCGACCCCGCGTAGCGCGGGCGCGGCCACGCTCGGCGGTCCACGTCCGGCGCCGCGCCCGGCAGTAGCTTCGGCCTTCGACAGGTTCGAACCAGGAGAGCGGACAGGGTGGACGGTCTGGGAGGCGTGCGGCGTGGTCTCGCCGCCGCGTTGTTGGCGTTGCTGGCGATCGGGTCGGCTGCGTGCGGCGAAGGCGGCGGGGAGGCGGAGCGCGCGCCCGACTCGCGGGAGGCCGAGTCCGACGACGCCGACGACGACAGTCGGGGCGCGCCGGGCGAGGACCCCGGCGGCAACGAGGACGACGAGGAGGGCGGCGCCCCCGGGCAGGACCCGGGCGACGGCGACGGCGATGGCGACAACGACGCCGCGGCCGCGACCGCCGCCGGGGTCGAGGCGGCCTACGTCGCCTTCCAGGAGATGGTCGAGCGCCTGGTGATCACGCCCGACCCCGACGACCCCGAGATCGCCGAGCGCGCCACCGGCGCCGCGCACGACGAGGTCGTGGCCACCCTCGACGGCTTCGACCGCAACGGCCAGGCCGTCGAGTTCGGCACCCGGCACGAGCACCACGTGTACGACGTGCAGGTCGACGGCGACACGGCCACGGTCCTCGACTGCCTCGTGTCGGACCGGCGGGTCGTCGACGAGTCGAGCCGCCGGATCGTCCGGAGCGACCCCGAGGGCGGGGCCGCGCAGGTGCTCACCGCCACGTTGGTGCGCGAGGACGGCGACTGGAAGGTGCAGCGCGTCACGTCGATGCCCGTCGAGCCGCCGCAGGGCTGCGGCCCCGACGGCGTGATCCACACCGGCTCCTGACCAAATTGCGTTGCTGAGGCCGCATATAGCGGCCTGAGAAACGCAATTTCGGGAGGAGGGGGTGCCTTCCTACCCTGCGGGGCATGACGACCGAGCCGCCGGGCCCTCCGTCCGCCCGCGCCACCGTGCGCCGTGTGCCCGACCGGGCCAGCTACGACCGAGCCGTCGCCCACGCCATCCTCGACGAGGGCATGGTGTGCCACGTCGGTCTGGCCACGGCCGACGGGCCGGTCGTGATCCCGACGCTCTACGCCCGCGACGGCGACCGCCTGCTGCTCCACGGCTCGGTGGCGAGCCGGCTGCTGCGGTCGGCCGCGCAGCCGGGGACGACGGTGTGCGTGACGGTCACGCTGGTCGACGCGCTGGTGCTCGCCCGGTCGGCCTTCCACCACTCGATGAACTACCGGTCGGTGGTGGTGTTCGGGCAGGCCGAGCGGATCGACGACCCCGACGAGAAGCTGCGGGCGCTCGAGGTGCTGGTGGAGCACCTGGTGCCGGGGCGGTCGGCCGAGGTGCGGGCGCCGAGCCCGGTCGAGGCCCGCCAGACGCTGGTGCTGGCCGTGCCGCTCGACGAGGTGTCGGTGAAGCGGCGCGCCCACGGCGTCGTCGACGAGCCCGAGGACCTGGAGCTCCCGGTGTGGGCGGGCGTCCTGCCCCTGCCGGTGGTGCCGGGCACGCCGGAGCCCGACCCGCTGCTGCCACCGGACCGCCCGGTGTCGCCCAGCGTGGCCGGCTGGCGCCGCCCCTGACCAAATTGCGTCCGAAAAGCCGACATATTCGGCCTGATCGACGCAATTTCAGGCGCCGGGCGGGGTGACGTCGAGGCGGGCGGTCTCCGAGGTCACGTCGCAGTTCCGGTTGGCCCGCAGGCACAGCTCGACCTCGCCGGCGATGTGCGCCTCGTCCCACGCGAGGAGGGCATCGCCGTGGCCGCCGGTGACCGGGCCCGACGCCAGCGCCAGCGTCGCCCCCTCGGCCGGGGGCGGGTAGCGGATGTCCAGCTGCAGCTGGGGCAGGAGCACCGGGTGCGCGTCCGGGCACGTGCCGTCGGGGCCGACGGGTGCCACGTGCGACCGGTGGTCGTCCGACCGCAGGTCCTCACCGTCCCAGCACGGCGGGAACCGCAGGCGCAGCAGCAGGAACGGCGACTGCGGGCACGGCACCGGCGTGGGCGACCGCTCCTCGGCCAGCCCGCACGACCACGCCACCACCTCCGGGTCCTGGGGCGCCGTGGCCGTCGCGTCGCCGGCGATGAGCTCCAGCCCGTTGGGCGGCGGCTCGACCTGCGTGGCGTCGGCGCCGAGCGGCACCCGGTAGTAGGCCTGGAGCGAGAGCGGCTCGACGGGCCGCCCGTCGACCAGCAGCGCCGGCGCCCAGTAGGCGCTCCGGTCGGCCACCGACCGGCAGGTGGTGCCGCCGGCCAGGAGCGTCTCGGCGGTGGACCCGGCGCCGGTGGTGGTCGCCCCGAAGAAGTCGTGGCGGTGCGAGGCGCCGGCGTGGCCCGGGTGGACGATCGGGTCGTCCGGTCCCGAGTGGCTGTAGCCGCAGGGGGTGGAGAACGACCCCTGGTCGCCGGCGGAAGCGACCAGGGGTCTCGCCGGGGGTTCCGGGGCGGCGCCCGGCCCGCCGGCGTCGCCGGCCGTGCAGCCGGCGGCGGCGAGCAGCAGGAGCGCCGCGCCCGTCACCCCGCGGATCACGGTCGGTCGGGCACGTCGATGGCGTCCAGGTCGATCTCCGGCGGGGCGCCGGCCGGCTCCCAGTCCGCCGTGTCGGCGTCGGGCATCGTCGGCTGGGGCTCGGGCGGCGGCATCTCCTTGTAGTCGCCGGACTCGGGCTTGTCGTCGAGGCTCGCCAGCGACGTGATGTCGAGGGCACCCGCGTCGGGGTCGCCCGACCCATCGCCCTCGCAGGGGGCCAGGGTCTCGACGTCGACCGGGGCGCTGAGCGTGAACTCGTTGTCGGCGAAGCAGTTGCCGGCGCCGTCCTCCTGGACGAGGCCGAGGTCGGCCAGCCGGGAGTCCTCGACGACGTTGCCGACGACCCGGTTGCCGGAGGGCCAGTAGAACCCGCCCGGGGCCTCGGCGTCGTCGACGAGCACGAGGGCGATGCCGGTGATGTCGTGGTCGAACACGAGGTTGCGCTCGATCACGTTGTCGTTGCCGCCGGCCACGAGGATGCCGTTGCCGCCGGCCCGGCGGGCCGCGTCGATCGCCGCGGTCTCGTAGTTGTTGTTCGAGTGGACGAGGTTGCCGACGATCGTGGTCTCCCGCTCGGGCGGGTAGAGCTCGTAGCTGCCGGAGTTGGGGACGATCCCGGCCCGGTTGTTCCGGAACACCGAGTCGACGATGTAGAGGTCGCCGCCGGCGTTGGTGCCGGAGTAGCCGAGGCCGTTGTTCTCGGCGATCACGTCACGGATGACGGCGTCGCAGGGGTAGCACTGCCCGATGTAGAAGCCGGCGTCGGGGCTGCCGGAGCCGTAGGAGTGCTCGAACAGGCCGACGGTCGAGTCGAAGGCGTAGATCCCGTAGTCGCCGTTGTTGTGGGCGGTGAGGTAGGAGCCCCGGTAGCCCTCGGCGCTGACCCAGTAGAAGCCGTTGGTGGTGTAGTTGCGGGCGGTCATGTTCTCGATCGCCACGCCGTCGGCCTCCAGCACCCGGATGCCGTTGTCCTTCTCGAACTCGCCGTCGAGGATCACCTCGTTGCGGTCGAGCCCGCGGATCACGATGTTGTCGGTCGTCACCGTGACCGACTCCTTGTAGACGCCGGGCGAGACGAGGATCAGGTCGCCCTCCTCGGCGGCGTCGACGGCGGCCTGGATGGTCTCGTACTCCTCCGGGACGGCGCGGATCTCCTCCCGGTCGACGTCGAGGGCGTCGCTGCCGGACTCCTCGTCGTCGTCGCCGCAGGCGGCGGCGGAGGCCACCAGGCCCAGGGTGAGCAGGGCCGCGACGATGCGGTGCCGGTGACCGCGGGTTGGCTGCATGGTTCTTCCCCCTTGAAGACGACCGCTGGAAGGTGCCCTGGCTGGCGCTCGACTACTCCTCGACGACGACGGCGCCGATCATCCCGGCGTCCTCGGTGCCGTGGAGCGAGCAGTAGTACCGGTAGGTGCCCGGTTCGTCGAAGGTGTGCTCGTACACGTCGCCGGACTCGAAGTCCTCCGGCTCGACGCCCCAGTCGCTCGTGTCGCCGTCGACCGGGACGATGTCGTGGTCCTGGCGCCCGTCGTTGGTCCACACGACCTTGGTGCCGGGCGCGACCCGGATGTTCTCCTCGTTGAAGGTGTTGTCGAGCACCTTCACCTCGGCGGTGTCGCCGTCGATGTCGACGACGTCCTCGAGCTGCTCGGCGGCGTCGTCGGCGGCGTCGCCGTCGGCGCCGTCGCTGCTGTCGCCGTCGTCGCCGCAGGCACCGAGGACGAGGAGCGCGGTCAGGAGCCCGGCGCCGAGGAGCGACGCCCGGCGGCGTGCGGGTGCCCGGTGGGGTGCCGGGAGGATCGTGCGTGCCCGAGTCATCGGCCGCACGTTATAGGCGCGCGAAGGGGTCCTTGGTAAGTCGCGTTATCGAAACGTGAACATCGGTTCGGACTGCCGGGGTGGCGCGCGGCCTGCTCGGCGGGGCAATCTGACGGTCCGTCAGATCGGAGGATCGCTTGAGCGTCACGCATGAGCTCCACCCCAACGGCGTCGCCGAGGTGGTCGTCGACTTCCCGCCGGTCAACGCCCTGCCCGTCGCCGGCTGGTTCGACCTCGCCCGCACCGTGCGCAGCCTGGGCGAGGACGAGGCCGTGCGGGCCGTGGTGCTCCGGGCCGAGGGGCGCGGCTTCAACGCCGGCGTCGACATCAAGGAGATGCAGGCGACCGAGGGCTTCGACGCCCTCGTCGGCGCCAACCGGGGCTGCCACGCCGCCTTCGGGGCCGTGTACGACTGCCTCGTCCCGGTGGTCGCCGCCGTCCACGGGTTCTGCCTCGGCGGCGGCATCGGGCTCGTCGGCAACGCCGACATCGTCGTCGCCTCGGAGGACGCCACCTTCGGGCTCCCCGAGGTCGACCGGGGCGCGCTCGGCGCCGCCACCCACCTCGCCCGGCTCGTGCCCCAGCACCGGATGCGGGCGATGGTCTACACGTCGGCGGTCGCCACCGCCGCCGAGCTGCACGCCTACGGCTCGGTGCTGCGGGTCGTGCCCCGGGAGGAGCTCCGGGCCACGGCGCTGGAGGTCGCCGGCGAGATCGCCGCCAAGTCGCCCACGGTCATCCGGGCCGCGAAGCAGTCGCTCAACGGCATCGACCCCGTCGACGTCCACCGCAGCTACCGGTTCGAGCAGGGCTTCACGTTCGAGCTCAACCTCCTGGGCGCCGGCGACGAGCACCGCGACGCGTTCGTCCGGGAGAAGACGCAGAAGGACCAGGACGAGCAGGAGAAGGAGGACGGCGCGTGACGGGGACCGTCGTGGGGGACAAGCGCCTCACCGAGGACGAGGTCGTCGGCGAGCTGCGGTCGGGCATGACGATCGCCATCGGCGGTTGGGGCAGCCGCCGCAAGCCGATGTCGATCGTGCGGGCCATCCTCCGCAGCGACCTCACCGACCTCACGATCCTCAGCCACGGCGGGCCCGACCTCGGGCTGCTGTGCGCCGCCGGCAAGGTCCGCAAGGTCATCTACGCCTTCGCCACGCTCGACACGATCCCGCTCGAACCCCACTTCCGGAAGGCCCGCGAGGCGGGGGCCGTCGAGGACGAGCCGCTCGACGAGGGCCTCGTCCACCTGGGCCTGCAGGCCGCCGCCTGGCGGGTGCCGTTCCTGCCCACCCGGGTGGGCCTCGGGTCGGACCTGCTGCGCGACAACCCGACGCTGCGCACGGTCGTGTCGCCGTTCGACGACGGCGAGGAGCTGCTGGCCATGCCGGCGTTCCGGCTGGACGCCGCCATCTGCCACCTCAACCGCGCCGACCCCCGGGGCAACGCCATGTTCCTCGGCCCCGACC
>DATCLV010000166.1:0-1721 GCA_036563745.1 Acidimicrobiales bacterium
CCGCGTGTGGGACGGCGTGGTCGACCGGCTGGCCGAGCGGTTCCACGTGGTCACCTACGATGTCCGCGGCGCCGGCGCCTCGGGCGCCCCCGACCGCCGCGAGGGCTACGCCCTCGAGCACCTCGTGCACGACCTGCATCGGGTCGCCCGGGCCGTCAGCCCGTCCCGGCCCGTGCACCTGGTGGGCCACGACTGGGGCTCGGTGCAGGGCTGGGAGGCCGTCACCACCGAGCCCGCCGCCGGGCGCATCGCCAGCTTCACCTCGATCTCCGGGCCCGGCCTCGACCACGTGGGTCACTGGCTGGCCGCCCGCCGGGTGCCCCGGCCCCGGGCGCTGGCCGAGCTGGCCCGCCAGGTGCGCCGCTCCTGGTACGTCGGGTTCCTGCACCTCCCGGGAGCCACGCTGTTCTGGCGGCTGGGCGGGGCGCGGGCCGTCCGTCGGCGCCTGGCCCGCTCGGGCGAGCTCCCCGAGGGCACCCACCTGGCGCCGAGCCTCGTGCTCGACGGCGCCCGCGGCGTCAACCTCTACCTGGCCAACGTGCGGCCCCGGCTGCGCCGCCCCGCCGAGCGCACCACCGACGTGCCGGTGCAGCTGATCGTCCCGGCCGGCGACCCCTACATCTCCCCCGCCCTGCTCGACGACACCGGCCGCTGGGCGTCCCGGCTGTGGCGCCGCGACGTGCCCGGCGGCCACTGGCTGCCCCGCACCCGCCCAGAGCTGGTCGCCGACTGGGTGGCCGACCTGGTCGACCACGCCGAGGGCGGGCCCGAGCCGCGCCGCCTGGCCCGCTGCCGGGTGCGGGACGCCACCGACGCCGGTGCCGGCACCGCCGTGGCCGGCACCGACCGGGCCGGCGCGGCCGGCAAGGACGACTTCCGGGGTCGGGTCGTGGTGGTCACGGGCGCCGGGAACGGGATCGGCCGGGCCGTCGCCCTGGCGTTCGCCGACCGGGGCGCCGAGGTGGTGGCCGTCGACGTCGACGGCGAGGCCGCCGAGCGCACCGCCCGCCTGTGCGCCGAGCGGGGCGGGCCGGCGCCCGCCGCCGCGCACCGGGTCGACGTCGGCGACGCCGAGGCGATGGAGGCCCTGGCCAAGCTGGTGGAGCACGACCACGGCGGCGCCGACGTGGTGGTGAACAACGCCGGCATCGCGGTGGCGGGGAGCCTCCTCGGCACCAGCGACGACGACTGGGAGCGCCTCCTCCGGGTGAACCTGTGGGGCGTGATCCACGGCAGCCGCCTGTTCGCCCGGCAGATGATCGACCACGGCGAGGGCGGCCACATCGTGAACGTGGCGTCGGCCGCGGCGTTCAGCCCGTCGCGGGTGCTGCCCGCCTACGCCACCACCAAGGCGGCGGTGCTGATGCTCACCGAGTGCCTGCGGGCCGAGCTGGCCGACGAGGGGATCGGCGTCACCGCCGTGTGCCCCGGGATGGTCGACAGCGGGATCGTCGCCCGGCCCGGTTCGTGGGCGTCGACGACCCCGAGGCGGAGCGGCGCCGCCGGTCGGCCCAGCGCCTGGTGGCGGGCCGGGGCTACCGGCCCGAGCGGGTGGCCGAGGCGGTCGTGCGGGCGGTGCCCCGCAACCCGGCGGTGGTGGCGATCACGCCCGAGGCGCACGTCGCCCGTGCCCTGTACCGCGTCGCGCCGGGCCTGGCCCGGCGGTTGGCCCGCGTCGACGTCCAGCGCCGAGGTCCGCATCGCCGCTGAGCGTGGTGGCG
>DATCLV010000135.1:0-2539 GCA_036563745.1 Acidimicrobiales bacterium
CGGCAGGACGACCAGGTCGGGTCGCCCCAGCTCGGCCGCCGACCGCACCCAGCGGACGTGCACGCCGGGCTCCAGCCGCAGCGGGTCGAGGTCGCCGGCGTTGGCGATCAGGGGCCAGCGGAGGGCGACGACGTCGAGCACGTCGCCCCCGGCACCAGCGCCGGCGCCGCCGCCCGGCGCCGTCCACGGGTCGACCACGTCGAGGGCCAGCGAGTCCTCGTTGTCGATGGCCGGGCCGGGCAGCCAGGGCAGCACGCCGAGGGTCGGGACCCCGCAACGGCGCTCCAGCTCGGCGCAGGCGTCGCCCAGCAGCGCCGGGTCGCCCCGCAGCCGGTTGACGACGAAGCCGTGGACGGTGGCGCGCAGCGCCGGCGGCAGCAGCTCGACCGTGCCGTACAGCGAGGCGAACACGCCGCCCCGGTCGATGTCGCCGACCACCAGCGCCGGCAGCCCGGCCTCGGCGGCGAGACCCAGGTTGACCAGGTCGTGGTCGAGCAGGTTGATCTCGGCGGGGCTGCCGGCGCCCTCGCACACCACGACGTCGTGCTCGGCCCGCAGGGCGGCCAGCGCCGCGAGGACGACCGGTCGCAGCTCGGCCTTGGCCTCGTGGTAGGCGCGGGCGCTCATCTCGCCCCGGGCCCGGCCCCGCACCACCACCTGCGAGGTCCGCTCGCTGGTGGGCTTGAGCAGGACGGGGTTCATGTCGACGGTGGGCTCGACGCCCGCCGCCACGGCCTGGACCCACTGGGCGTGCCCGATCTCGGCCCCGTCGGCGGTGACCGCCGCGTTGTTGGCCATGTTCTGGGCCTTGAACGGCGCCACCCGCACGCCCCGGCGAGCCAGCAGCCGGCACAGGCCCGCCACGACGAACGACTTCCCGGCGTCGCTGGTGGTGCCGCACACCATCAGCCCGCCCCGGAGCCCGGGGCCCAAGGCGTCGCCCACCCCGTCGCCGGTCACCGGGACCTCCCCGGCGTGGCGCCCGGGAGCGCTGCGTTCGGGACGCAGGGCCCGCGCGTCCCGGGGTTAGTGTCCGCCGCATGGCCCGTGCGCAGTCGCTCGTCCTCGTCAACACCGGTCACGGGAAGGGCAAGTCGTCCGCCGCGTTCGGCGTGATGGTGCGCGGCTGGGCCCGGGGCTGGCGGGTCGGCGTGATCCAGTTCGTGAAGGGCGGCAAGTGGAAGGTCGGCGAGCGGAAGCTGGCCGAGCAGCTCGGCATCGAGTGGCACACGCTCGGCGACGGCTTCACCTGGGAGTCGACCGACAAGGAGCGCACCGCCCAGCTCGGCCGCGACGCCTGGGCCCAGGCCGCCGCCAAGCTGGCCTCCGGCGACTACGACCTGCTGATCCTCGACGAGCTCACCTACCCGATGAAGTACGGGTGGGTGCCGGTCGAGGACGTGGTCACGGCGATCCGCGACCGCGCCCCCAAGACCAGCGTCGTGGTCACCGGCCGCGACGCCCCCGACGAGCTGATCGAGGTGGCCGACACCGTGACCGAGATGCGGAAGGTGAAGCACGCCTACGACCAGGGGATCTCGGCGATGAAGGGCATCGAGTTCTAGGCCTCGGCACCCGCGGCCGCCGCCCCACCGGTCGCCCCGGCACCCTCGGAACCCCCGGCGCGCGCCCCGGTGCCCCCGACGGCCGCGGTCGCTGCCGCCGCCTCCGAGCGCCGCCGGGCCGACTCGGCGCACAGCACGCCGAAGCCGACCGTGAGCAGCGCCCACATGAGGACGTTGCCGCCCAGCGAGGCGACCCGGAACTCCCAGACCAGCGACGCGCCCACGGCCTCGGGGATCGGGTCGTCGTTGCCGGGCATGAGGGCCACGATCACGCCCAGGACGACGGCGGCCGCGGCCCCGACGACCGCGACGCGGCGGAAGTCGGGCCACTCGGCGCGTCGCAGCCGGCCCGACAGGTGGGCGGCGCCGGCCAGCACCACGGCGGTCAGCGCCACGAGGATGAAGAACCAGCGCTGCCGCTCGCCCGCCGTGGAGGGGTCGCCGACCGCCGGCGGGTTGGGCGGGAACTCGAACCACGGCACGACCGTGATCGACAGCGCGAGGATCGACCCGGCGACGGCGATGCGGCGGAACGGGTCGAGCCACTCGCCCCGCAGCGACAGGGCGGCGGCGGCGAGCAGGAGCCCGCAGGCCCCGCCGAAGAGGGCGTAGGCGGAGAACAGGCCGACGCCCTTCTGCGTGGGGCGGCCGATCTCGACGGCGTCGTCGGCGTGCTCCTCCTCGGCGGGGTGGCCGATGTCGTCGCCCCCGGTCTCGGAGGACGCGGCGGCGGTCGCCTCCTCGATCGCGATGGCGCGGTCGACGAGGGGCTCACCCACGATCCGCAGGTAGGTGGCGGCGACGAGCCCGGCCACCAGCCCGCACAGCACCGCCCAGAGGATGACCGAGCCGGGGCGCGCGACATCGAGTCGCGTCAGCATGGTGGTGCTCCCGTTCGGGCGCGGGTCAGTGACAGGGGAGGCCGGTCAGGTGCCGGCCGTCGTGGAACAGCTCGTGGAACAGCGTGCCCGTGC
>DATCLV010000202.1:0-7259 GCA_036563745.1 Acidimicrobiales bacterium
CCGTCGGACGATGCCACACCGCCCACGCCACCCGAGGAGGACCGGCCCGACGTCCCCGTCGTGCTCGCCGACGAGGCGGGCGTCGTCCGCCGTCTCGGGCCCGCGGAGCTCACCGGCGACGCCGTCGAGTCGGCCGCCGCCCAGCTCGGCCCCCAACCGAGCGTGGCGCTGGTCCTGCGGAACGGCGACGAGGGGATCGGCGCCTTCAACCGGCTGGCCGAGCGCTGCTTCGACGCGGACGAGACCTGCCCGACGTCGCAGGTGGCGATCGTGCTGGACTCGGTCGTGCAGTCGGCGCCGTCGGTCCAGCAGCCGGCCTTCGAGCGCGACCAGATCGCGATCACCGGCCTCGATGTCGACGAGGTCCGCGCCCTGGCCGCCGCGCTCGAGACCGGCGCCCTCCCCTTCTCCCTGGTGCTCCAGGGCTGACCCCGAACCTGCCCCCGAAACGGGGAGCCCACGCCCCGTTTCGGGGGCAGGTTCGGACCCGGGGTTCGGACGAGCGCTCGGACACGGGTTCGGACCAGCGCCCGAGGTGGCACCCGTGGGGTGGAGTGGGGTGCCAGGCTGGAACGGTGACCAGTGAGCAGGTGCGGGTCGTGGGCGTGCCGACCGAGGTGAAGAACAACGAGAACCGCGTCGCCATCACCCCCGACGGCGTGCGGGAGCTGGTGCAGGCCGGGGTCACGGTGCTGGTCGAGGCCGGGGCCGGGGAGTCGTCGTCGATCGACGACGCCCAGATGGCCCGGGCCGGCGCCCGGATCGTGCCCGACGCCCCCGAGGTGTGGGGCGAGGCCGACCTGGTCTGCAAGGTGAAGGAGCCCCAACCCGAGGAGGTGCGGCACCTCCGGGAGGGCCTGGTCCTCTTCACCTACCTCCACCTCGCCGCCTACCCCGAGGTCGCCGACGCCCTCCTCGAGCGCAAGGTCACCGGCATCGCCTACGAGACCGTCCAGAGCGACGACGGCGCCCTCCCCCTCCTCGCCCCGATGTCGGAGGTGGCCGGCCGCATGGCGACCCAGGTCGGCGCCCACTTCCTGGAGCGGGAGAACGGCGGCCGTGGCGTCCTCCTCGGCGGCGCGCCCGGCGTGCGCCCCGCTCGGGTGGTGGTCGTCGGCGCCGGGAACGTCGGCTGGAACGCCGCCTGGATCGCCGCCGGCATGGAGGCCGAGGTCGTCCTGCTCGACAAGAACCTCGACCGCCTCCGCTGGGTCGACCAGATCCACCGCGGCCGCATCATGACCCTCGCGTCGAACCGGGGGTCGGTCGAGCGCAGCGTCGAGGAGGCCGACCTGGTCATCGGCGCCGTCCTGGTCGCCGGCCGCCGGGCCCCAGTCGTCATCACCGACGACATGGTGCAGGGGATGCGGGAGCGGTCGGTGATCGTCGACGTGGCGATCGACCAGGGCGGCTGCGTCGAGGGCATCCACGAGACCACCCACGACGACCCGGTGTTCGAGCGCCACGGCGTCCTCCACTACGCGGTCGGCAACATCCCCGGGGCGGTCCCCCACACCTCGACCTACGCCCTCACCAACGCCACCCTCCCCTACCTCACCGCCCTGGCCACGCAGGGTGTCGGCACCGCCTGCCGGGCCGACCCCGCGCTCGCCCTCGGCGTCAACACCCACGCCGGCGTCGTCACCCACGAGGGCGTCGCCACGTCGCTGAGCAGGCCGTACACGCCGCTCGACGAGGTCCTCCCCGCCGCGTAGGTCGCCCGGGCGGCCGAATCCGGTTGGTGGTCGACGGCCACCGACTGCGAGAGTCGAGACATGGGCGGGACGACGGGACAGGAGGCAGAGGAGGCCACGGCGACACCCGACCCTGCGGGGTCGACCCCGGCGACGACGCCGCCCGACCACCGCACCACGGCGACACCCGACGCGGCTGGCTCGGGGGCGGCGCGGCGGGCGTTGCGGTCGCCGACGTTCCGGCGGGTGCTGCTCGGGGCGTTCGCGTCGAACGTCGGCACCTGGATGCACAACGTCGTGCTGGGCGCCATCGCCTACGACCTCACCGAGTCGTCCTCGTTCGTGGGCCTGATGGTGTTCGCCCAGCTGGGACCCATGCTGCTGCTCTCCACGGTGGGCGGCGTCCTGGCCGACCGCTTCGACCGCACCCGGCTCCTCGTCACGATCGTGCTCAGCCAGCTGCTCCTGTCGCTGGTGCTGGCCGTCGTGACCGCCGCCGACCGCCCCGACCGGCTGGCCCTCCTCGGTGTCACGTTCGCCATCGGCATCGGCCAGGCGCTCTACGCCCCGGCGTTCACCGCCCTCCTCCCCGAGCTGGTGGCCAAGGAGGACATCGCCGGCGCGGTGTCGCTGAACTCGGCCCAGATGAACACCGCCCGGGTGGTGGGCCCGGTGATCGGCGCCTTCCTCTACTCGGCGGTCGGGGCGTCGACCGTGTTCGTCGCCAACGCCAGTTCCTACCTGTTCGTGGTGCTGGCGGTCGGCCGGGTCCGCCTGCCCCGGGCCCACCGGGACGGCACGGCCTCCCGCGGCCTGCGGGCACTCGGCGACGGGCTGCGTGCCGCCCGGTCGATCCCCGTCGTGGCCCGCTGCCTGGTGGTGATCACCCTCTACTCGCTGATCTCGCTGCCGTTCGTGGGCCAGTTCCCGGTCCTGGCCGAGCGCAACCTCGACATCGGCACCAAGTCGACCGCCTACGGCGTCCTCTACGCCTGCTTCGGGGTGGGCGCGGTGCTGGGGGCGCTGTCGATCGGCACGGTGCTGAGCCGGCAGCCCAAGTCCGCGATCGTTCGCTGGGCCCTGGTCGGCTTCGCCGTGACCCTGGCGGTGTTGGCCCTGCTCCGGAGCCCGGCGCCCGCCTACCCGGTCGTCACGGTGGTCGGGTTCACCTACCTGGCCGTGGTCACGGCGTTGATGACGATGGTGCAGGAGCAGCTCGACAACCGCATCCGCGGCCGGGTCATGGCGCTGTGGATCATGGGGTGGGGCGGCACGGTCCCGATCGGGAACCTGCTGGCCGGGCCGCTCATCGAGGCCACGTCGATCACGGCGGTGCTGCTGGGCGGGGCCGCGTTCGCGGTGTTCCTGGCCGCCTACGTGCGGCCGGCACCGGCCGCAGCGGCCGACCCGGTCACCGTCGACCGGGCCACCGTCGACCCCGCCACGGTCGCCCCGACGCCGGCGGGCCCCGTCACGACGGACCACGGCACGACCGACCACGACACGACGGACCACGGCACGACCGACCGGGGGCAGGTCGCTCCGGTGCCCTGCCCCTGCCCAGGCCGGTAGCGGGCCTCCGCTCCGACACCGGGTGGGGACCCGGGGCTCCCCGCCGCGACACCACCGATCTCGGCACCTGCCGTCCCAGCTAGCGTCCTCACGGTGAGTGACGTGTTCGTGGGGCGGGACGTCGAGCGGGCGGCGCTGGGCCGCGCGCTCGACCGGGCGGCGCAGGGCGATCCCGCCCTCGCCCTGGTGGTGGGCGAGGCGGGGATCGGGAAGAGTCGCCTGGTCGACGCCCTGGCGGCCGACGCCCGGGCCCGGGGCGTGCGGGTCCTGTGGGCGGAGGCCCTCGACGAGCGGCACGCCCCGCTGCGGCTGTGGGCGCCCGTCGAGCGGGCGCTCGCCCTCGACCGCACCCCCGCCCTGGCGACCGCCGGCGGCGGCACCGACCACGGCCGCGGCAGCTCCCCGTCCCAGCCCGAGCTCCCGCCGTCGGAGCGGCGCTGGGAGCTGCTCGACGCCCTGGTCGCGGGCCTCGCCGACGCCGCGCCCGCCGCCGTCCTCCTGGAAGACCTGCACTGGGCCGACGAGGCGTCGGTCTGGGTCCTGGAGCGCCTCCCCCGCCGCCTGGCCGGCCACGGCGTGCTGCTGGTCGCCACCAGCCGCCGCGACGAGCCGGGCGCGGTCCCGCTCACCGGCCTCCGCCGCCAGGCGGGCACCGTGATCGAGCTGGAGGGCCTCGACGTCGCCGCCACCGAGCAGCTGGTCGACGCCCTCGCCGTCCCCGTGCCGGAGGGCGTCGACGCCGCCGACCTGGTCGCCCGCACCGGCGGCAACCCGCTGTTCCTCCGCGAGCTCCTGGCGATGGGCGGCCGCGGCGACCGGCTCCCTCCGGCGGTGTCCGACGTCCTCACCCGGTCGCTGTCCCGGCTCGACGAAGGCGTGCGGGAGGCCCTGGCCACGCTGGCCCTGGCGGGACCGGCGACCCCCGTGGCCGTGCTGACCGCGGCGCTCGGCAGCACGGTTGACGACGTGATGGCCCGCTTCGAGGCCGCGGCCGCCGCCGACGTCGTGACGCTCGGCCCTGCCGGGCGGCCGACGTTCCGCCACGTGCTCCTGTCGGCGGCGGCGATCGAAGCGGTCGAGCCGGCCCGGCGCCGGCGGATCCACACCGCCCTGGCCGGCGGCTGGACCGTGATCGACCGGTCGCCGAGCGGCCGGGCCCACGCCGCCACCCACCGCCTGGCGGCGCTCCCCCACGGGGACCCGCTCGCCGCCGGCACCGAGGCGCTCGCCGCGCTGGAGGCCCTCCGCGCCGCGGGCGACCCCGGCGCCGTCATCGAGCTGGCCACCACCGCCGACCAGGCCCTGGAGGCCAGCGGTGTCGCCGCCGACGGCCCCGGCAGCCCGGGGAGCGACGGCGGTCGCGGGCACAGCGAGGACACCGGCGGTCGAACCGACGACGACACCGCCGGAGCCCGCCGCGCCGGGGCGGACCCCCAGGCCGACACCGGCAGCGTCACCGGCACCGGCATCGGCCCGCACAGCGAGGGCGAGGGCGGCGCCGGCGGCCCAGCCGACCGCCGCACCGGGACCGTCGGCCGGGGCGGGCCCGCCGGCGGCGACGGGGGTGGTCCGGCCGGGACGACGACCGACGCCGGGCCGGTCGAGCTGGTCGAGCTGCGGGCGCGGATCGTCGCGGAGCTGGCCCGGGCGCTGGCGAGCCTCGGCGACGACATGGGCGCCAGCCGGGCGTTCGGCCGGGCCGCCGACCTGGTCGCCGCGCTCCCCGGCGCCGACCCCGAGCTGCGGGCCCGGGTCGAGGCGGGTGCGGCCCGCCGGCTGAACCCCTTCGTCGCCCACCCCGAGCGCCTCCGCCGCCTGGGCGAGGCCGACGCCGCCCTCCCGCCCGGCGACCACCCGCTGCGGGTCGAGCTGCTGGCCCGCCGGGCGGTGCTGCAGGTGTCGGTCCCCGGGAACATCGAGGCCGCCCACGCCGACGGCGACGCCGCGGTGGCGATGGCCCGCCGCCTCGGTGACCCCGACCTCCTGGCCGGGGCGCTGACCGACCGCCACTTCGTCCCCGCCGACGTCCAGGGCCTTGAGGCCCGGGCGGCGGCCGCCGACGAGATGGTGGCGCTCGGCGAGCGGCTCCGGCGCCCCGACGTCGCCCTCCAGGGGTACGAGTGGCGCTTCGGCGACCGCCTCGACCGGGGCCGGCGGGGCGAGGCGGCCGCCGCGCTGGAGGCCCTGGAGGCCTACAGCGTCGTGATGCCCTCCCCCGTGTGGCAGTGGTCGGCGGTGATCCGCCGCGGCACGATGCACGCCGTCGACGGCGACCGGGCCGGGCTCCTGGCCTGCGCCGACCAGGCGCTCGTCGTCGACGAGGACCTGGGCGACGAGCCCGAGATCGTCGGCGTGGCCCTGGCCATGCGGACCTCGGCGTCGTACCTCTGGGGCTGGAACGACGACCGGGTCGACGAGCTGTGCGACCGGTTCGACGCCCTGAGCAAGCCCCTCCAGGGACTGCCGTTCATGGCGCTGGTCATGGCCCGGGTCTGGTGCTCGATCGGCCGGCGGGAGCAGGCGGTCCCGGTCGTGCACCGGTTCGCGGCCGAGCCGGAGCCGCTGTTCGAGATGCTGGAGGGCATCCCGGTCGTGGCGTGGCTGGGCTCGATGGTCGCCGAGCTGGGGATGGTCGAGTACGCCGGCAGCCTCCGCCGGGCGCTGGCGCCCTTCGTCGACCGCCTCGCCAGCGGGGGCGGCAGCCAGCTCCACACCCCGGTGGCCACGACGCTGGGACGGCTGGCGCTGCTGCAGGGCGACACCGAGGCGGCCGTGGCCGCCCACCGCCGGGCCGTGGCGTTCGCCGAGGCGATGCCGTCGCCGACGCTCGTCGCCCTGACCAGCGCCTACCTGGCGGAGGCGCTGGCGGCCGCGGGCGAGGCCACGGGCGCGGCGACCGCCGCCGACCGGGCCCGCCGGACCGCCCCCGCCGGGATGCGCCTTCCCGACGTGCTCCCGGCCACCACCGCGTCGACCACCACGGCGCCGGCCACCACGGCGTCGGCCACCACCGCCGGGCCGACGACGGCGACCGGCGACCGGCGGGCGACCCTCCGGCGTGACGGCGGCGTCTGGCGGGTGGAGGCGCCCCACGGCCGGGCGGAGCTCGCCGGGTCGCGGGGCCTGGAGCAGCTCGCCCGCCTCCTGGCCGCCCCACCGGGGCAGGAGGTGCCGGCCACCGAACTGGCGGGGATGGACGGGGCGCCGGTCCCCGTGGCCCGTGACCTGGGCGGCGCCCTCGACGCCCGGGCCAAGCGCGAGTACCGCCGCCGCATCAACGAGCTGCAGGACGACATCGACGAGGCCGAGGCCCACCACGACCCCGAGCGGGCCGCCCGGGCCCGGCTGGAGCTCGACGCCCTGGTCCAGGAGCTGCGCCGGGCCGTCGGCCTCGACGGGCGGGACCGGCCCACCGGGTCGGGCGCCGAGCGGGCCCGGGTCAACGTGACCCGCAGCCTGAAGCGGGCGATCGCCGCGGTGGCCGACCAGCTCCCCGACCTCGGCGCCCACCTGGAGCGCTCGGTCCGCACCGGCCGCTACTGCGCCTACTCCCCCGAGCCGAGCACCGCCCTGACCTGGGACGTCACGGACTGACCGGCCTGACCGGCGCCTGACCCACCTGACCCACCTGACCCACCCCGAACCTGCCCCCGAAACGGGGAGCGGGCTCCCCGTTTCGGGGGCAGGTTCGGCGAGGGGAGACGGCGAACACGAGACCGGGTGGTCCCCGGGGTGTGGAGCACCCGGGGACCACCCGATCTCTGGGCGTCCCGCCGGACCGTCAGCCGGTGACCGTGAACTCGGCGTGCATCCCCTGCATGGCGTGCGGCGGGCCTGCGGGCGGCGGGCCGTCGGGGCTGGTCATCCCCATCGGGATGAAGCAGAGGGCGACGTAGTCGCCGGGCTCCAGGTCGACGACCTTGTGGTCGGCCCCGCCGGGCAGGGCGAAGGCCGGGTCCCCGAGCATCGCCACGTGGGTGAGCGCCTCCTCCT
>DATCLV010000204.1:0-10179 GCA_036563745.1 Acidimicrobiales bacterium
GGTCGGGCCCAGATCACCCCCTGCGACCGGGCGACCACTCGGCTCGGCGGTGGACCGCGCCGCCGCCTGCGTGGTTCGCCCGGTACTGTGCGGACGCCGGACGGGGACCGGCGACCGGGGGGACCGCATGGACCGGACGGACCGCAGGGGCCACAGCCA
The DNA here is from genome assembly GCA_036563745.1 of Acidimicrobiales bacterium. Lineage (GTDB taxonomy): Bacteria > Actinomycetota > Acidimicrobiia > Acidimicrobiales > VFJN01 > DASXTK01. The sequence goes on from DATCLV010000204.1 coordinate 160, forward strand.
GCACCACGACGCCCACGGCCGCGCCGCCGGACCGGAGCCGGAGGGGGACTGACGTGTTCCTCCTCCGCTTCGACATGCGCGCGCCGGGGTTCGGGGCGCCCGCCGGGGAGCTCTACGCCGCGGCGCTGGAGATGGCGGCCTTCGCCGAGCGCCGTGGCGCCATCACCGCCGCGGTCTGCGAGCACCACGGCGCCGCCGACGGCTACCTGCCGTCGCCGCTGGTCATGGCCACGGCGCTGGCCGCCCGCACCACCACGCTCCCGATCCTCACCGCGGCCCTGATCCTCCCGCTCTACGACCCGATCCGACTCGCCGAGGACATGGCGGTCCTCGACGTCATCAGCGGCGGTCGCGTCAGCTACGTCCTCGCCCTCGGGTACCGGCCCGAGGAGTACGAGCAGCACGGCGTCGACTTCCACCGCCGCGGCAGGCTCGCCGACGAGCAGCTCGCCCTGCTCCTGCAGGCCAAGACCGGCGAGCCGTTCACCCACGACGGCCGCCGCATCCACGTGACGCCCCGGCCGGTCACCCCCGGCGGCCCCCGGATCATGTGGGGCGGCGGGAGCCCGGCGGCGGCCCGGCGGGCGGCCCGCTTCGGCCTCGACCTGATCGCCCAGGGTGGCGGCCCGGCCGTCGAGGAGGCCTACGCGGCCGAGTGCCGCGCCCTCGGCCGCACCCCCGGCTTCTGCATGGTGCCGTCCACCGACACGGCCACCACGGTGTTCGTGGCCCACGACGTCGACGCCGCCTGGGAGGAGCTGGGCCCCCATCTGCTGCACGACGTGACCGGCTACGCGGCGATGAACCCCGGCAACACCCACACGGCCAGCCTGTCGACGGCGACCACCGTCGAGGAGCTGCGCGCCGAGGATCGCACCCACCGGATCCTCACCGTCGACCGGGCGGTCGCCATGATCCGCGGCGGCGAGCCGCTGTCGCTCCAGCCGCTGGTCGGGGGCCTGCCGCCCGAGGTCGCCTGGCGCTACCTGCGGGTGGTCACCGACGACGTGCTGCCGGCGGTCCGACCGGCCTGACCCGTCGGGCCGGTCCGGCCGTCAGGCGGGCTCGCCGGCGTCGCCGGCGTCGGTCTCGCCGGGGTCGGCGGCGGCGACGGCCCCTGCCGCGTCCGGGACGTCGACGGTCACCGGCTCGCCCCAGGCGTCGAAGGCCACCTCGACCTCGACGGTCGCGTCCCCGGCGGCGATGCGCAGCCGGAACGCGGTCGGGCGGTCGTCGCTGCCGAGGACCAGCTCGGCCCGTCCCTCGGGGAGCGGGGCGCCGTAGGCGTCGACCCACTCGTCGGGGGCCCGCAGCGTGGCGGTGATCGTGTCGCCGTCGCGCTCGGGCTCGCCCAGCCGCTCCATCGCCCGGAGGATCCGGGTCGGGTCGACACCGGCCAGGTCGCCGACGTCGACGGCCCCGCCCGCTCCGGCGCCGGCGCCGAACAGCCGGGCCCGGGGCGCCTCGGGATCGCCGCCCGCCAGGTACAGCTCCTGGGCGACGAGCAGCGCCACGGCGTCGTCGCCCGTGCCGCCCGACCCGCCCGTGCCGCCCGGGCCGCCCGGGCCGACCTCGTCCACCAGGTCCAGGTAGTCGGCGCCGGCGGCCTCGACGGGCGCCCACGGGGTGCCGTCGTCGATCGGGTTGCCGGTCCGGGTGAGCACGGCGTCGGGGGTCACGACGGTCTCGACCGACCAGGGGGCGCGGTCGACGACGACGTGCGACACGCCGCCCGCCCACTCGCCCTCCTCGGTCGACACCGCGACCGCGGGCGTCCCGGTGCCGTCCGGGCCCTCGGGCCGGGCGCGCTCGATGCGGGCGAGGAACCGGACGCCGCCCCCGTCGAGCGCGGCCCGGGCGTCGGCCAGCACCTCGGCGGCGCTCGTCTCGTCGTCGCCGCCGCAGGCCACCACTGCCGGGCTCACGACCGCCGCGACCAGGAGCGTCAGCGTTCCGGCGAGCCGACGGCGACGGGCCGGCCGGGGCGGGTCGTCGCTGGTCGCCGGGTCGGTCACGGCGGGGCACAGTACCCGCTCGCCGTCACCCCTCCGGGCGCTACCGTGCGTTGAGCAAGCGATTGGTTCAGTACGGCCGTAGGGCGGCCGTGAGAAGGCCGTGAGAAGGCCGTGGGACGGCCGGACGGTGGGGAGGAGCGAGCGGACGTGACGGAGAACCCCCTGGTCGCGGCCCAGGCAGGGCCGGGGCCCGAGCTCGTGCCGGCGCGCACCGCGCTGCTGGTGGTCGACATGGTCAACTGGCAGGTGGCCCCCGACGGCGCGCTCGTGACGTGGGCCGCCGACGCCGGCATCGACACCGGCTACCTGCGCGACCGGGTGGCGACCCGCGTCGTGCCCCACATCGCGGCGCTGGCCCGGCGCTGCCGGGAGGTCGGGATCACCGTCGCCTACCTGCGGATCGGCTGCCGGCTGCCCGACCACCGCGACGCCGTCCCCGGCCTGCGCCCCCTCACGGCCGCCGCCGACGCCCGGGACGGCACCTGGTCGTGCGCGGTCGTCGACGAGCTGGCGCCCGAGCCCGGGGACCTCGACCTGGTGAAGACCGGGTCGAGCCCGTGGCTCACCTCCGACCTGCACCCCACCCTCCAGCACATGGGGATCACCACGCTGCTCCACACCGGGGTGATGACCGACGCCTGCGTCCTCAACGGCACCTTCGGCGCCTGGGACCTGGGCTACGACGGCCACCTCGTCACCGACGCCACCGCCACCTGGGACGCCGACCGCCAGGCCGCGGCGGAGCGGGTCCTCCGGGGGACCGCCCACCTGTCGACCACCGCCGAGCTCCTCGCCCGGCTCGCCGACCTCGCCTGACGCACCGGCCGTTCGAGCGGGCGGGCATCCCCCGGCCGTGCCCCGGGAACCGTCGCCTCGGGACACGCCCTAGCCTGCGAGCGAGCCCGGGAGTCCGAGATGGCGCGCACCGAACCGATCGACATCAACTCCCGGCTGATGACGCCGGTGCGGCCGCACGTGATCGTGCTGTTCGGCGCCACCGGCGACCTCGCCCAGCGGAAGCTGCTGCCCGGCCTCGTCCGCCTGTCGATGGCGGGCCTCGTGCCCGAGTGCCGCATCGTCGGCACCTCGCTCGACGACGTCGACGACGACGGCTTCCGCACGCTCGCCCGCCGCGCCTACGAGAAGCACGCCACCCACCCGATCTCCGACGAGCAGTGGGCCGACTTCGCCCGCCGCCTCGTCTTCGTCCACCAGGACGCCGGGGCCGAAGGGCTCGCCGCCGCGGTCGCCCGGGCCGAGGCCGAGCTGGGCGGTGCCTGCCGGCGCCTCCACTACCTCAGCGTCCCGCCCGCCGCGGCGCTGGCGGTCGTCGCCCGGCTGGGCGAGGCGGGGCTGGTCGAGCGGTCGCGGATCGTGATGGAGAAGCCGTTCGGCACCGACCTCGCCAGCGCCCAGGCCCTCAACGCCGAGCTGCACGAGACCTTCGCCGAGGAGCAGATCTTCCGGATCGACCACTTCCTCGGCAAGGAGGCGGCCCTCAACATCCTCGCCTTCCGGTTCGCCAACGGCCTGTTCGAACCGATCTGGAACCGGGTCCACATCGACCACGTCCAGATCGACGTGCCCGAGACGCTCTCGCTCGACAACCGGGTCGCCTTCTACGAGCAGACCGGCGCCTACCGCGACATGGTCGTCACCCACCTGTTCCAGGTGCTGGCGTTCATGGCGATGGAGCCGCCCACCGCGCTGACGCCCGAGGCCATCAGCGAGGAGAAGAACAAGGTGTTCCGGTCGATGCTGCCCGTGCAGCCGGGCGACGTCGTGCGGGGCCAGTACCAGGGCTACCGGGACGAGCCGGGGGTCGGGCGCTACTCCGAGACCGAGACGTTCATCGCCCTGCGCTGCGAGATCGACAACTGGCGCTGGGCGGGCGTCCCGTTCTTCCTCCGCACCGGCAAGCGGATGGCCGAGGGGGCGCGCATCATCTCGATCGCCTTCCGGGAGCCGCCGAAGAGCATGTTCCCGGCGGGGTCGGGGATCGGCGGGCAGGGGCCCGACCACCTCACGTTCGACCTGGCAGACGCGTCGAAGCTGTCGCTGTCGTTCTACGGGAAGCGGCCGGGGCCGGGGATGACGCTCGACAAGCTCAGCCTCCAGTTCGCCCTGCACGAGACCGGCCGCGAGGACGACGTGCTGGAGGCCTACGAGCGGCTGATCTACGACGCGATGGTCGGCGACCACACCCTGTTCACCACCGCCGAGGGCATCGAGCGGCTGTGGGAGCTGTCGACCCCGCTGCTGGAGAACCCGCCGCCGGTCCGCATGTACCCGCCCGGGTCGTGGGGTCCCAACGCCATCCACCAGCTGATCGCCCCGCACGCCTGGCGCCTGCCGTTCGAGCGGGCGTGGCGCTCGTCGTCACCCTGACGGCCTCGGACCCTCGACCCCGACCCCCGGACTCGACCCCCGGACCCGACCCTGACGGCTCCGACGCTTCCGGCGGGACGGGTCGTCAGGGCGCCGGCCAGGCCGTCCGGTACGTGACGACCGGGTCGGTGCAGGTGGCCTCCCCGGTGACGGTGAAGCGCGCCTCGGCGCCGCGCTCGCCGGTCAGCGTGTAGGTGCCCGGGGCGTCGGCGGCCCGGCTGGCGCCCTCGACGTACCCGTCGGACCAGCGCAGCGAGAACGAGACGACGCAGCCGGTGCCGGTCTCCAGGCACGTCGCCGTGGGCGGGCCCGCGGGCGTGGCGACCCCGGGCGCCTCGGCGCCGGCGCCGGACGGCACGGTCGCCACCGCGGCGCCGTCGGCGAAGCGGGGCGCGCAGGCGAGCGCCGGGACGATCGCCTCGGTCATGCCGTCCTCGCCGGGTCGGTGCACGTGGTGGTCGGTCGCGCCCGGTGCCGTCGGTCCCGGCGCGGCCGCCGGGTCGTCGCCAGGATCGCCCGACCCGCGGAAGGCGAGAGAGAACCCACCGACCGTGACGGCCACAGCCGCTATGACGAGCCCCAGCCAACGCCGCATCCCCGCGCACCCTAACCGCACGCGCCGTGCGGTCGTCCAACGGGGTTGTCACATATGACCGCTTGGTAACCGCCAGGTCACGGCCCACATCCGCACGATCGAGCGTCGACCCGCTACCCGCAGCGGGAATTCTTTTCCCGTTTGTTGCAGAACTGATTGGCCACAATTTGAGATGTACCTTTCCCGAATGGGGAAGGATCGTTCATCGAGGGTCGACGTGCTGCGCCTCCCCATCAGCGCCAAGCTGGCGGCGGCGCTTGCCGTCCCCCTCATCCCGGTCCTCGTGGTCACCCTCCTCGAGGTCCGGCAGGCGGCGGCGGACGCGGACGAGGTGCGGGACGAGTCACGGCTGGCCACGGCGGCCACCGGGCCCAACAGCGTGGTCAACGCCCTCCAGGACGAGCGGTCGTGGGCGGTGCTCGCCCTCACCGGCCTGGAGTCCCAGTTCGACGCCCCGGTCGAGGGCTACGACGCCACCCGCCAGGCGACCGACGAGGCGATCGTGGCGTTCCGCGAGAGCACCGAGGAGCAGGGCGGGTCGGTGGAGGAGGTGTACCGCGGCACGCTCGAGGCGCTCGCCCAGGTCGAGGAGATCCGGGCCGAGATCGACGCCGACACCGCGGTCCCGTCCGCCGAGAACATGGAGTTCTCGACCCACATCTACGACCGCTACTCGGACCTGATCGAGCAGGCCCTCGACGCCAACTCCCGCGTGGCCCTCGAGCTCCGCGACAACGACCTGCGCAGCGGCACCGAGCTGGCCCAGCTGGCCGCCGTGCAGTTCGAGGTGATGGCCAACCTCTCCCGGGAGACACTGGTGGCCGCCCTGATGTCGCCCAACGGGCTCGACACCAACGACGAGATCCGCCGCGTCTCCGGGCTCCTGTCGACCTTCCAGCGCAACAACCGGGAGATCGAGACCTTCGGCGGCACCTACGCCCCGGTCGTCGAGGCGTTCCACCCCCGGGAGATGATCGTGCTGGTCGAGGAGCGGGTGAACGCCGCCATCGAGACCCGCAGGATCGAGGACATCCCGAGCTTCCTCGACGGCACCGCCCCCGGGCCCGACGAGGGCTTCACGCGCCTGCGCGACGAGGTCCTCGAGGTCGTCACCGACCGGGCGGACACGCTCGACCGCCAGGCCACCAACCGCCAGCGGCTGTTCGGCCTCGTGGCGCTCCTCGCCTTCGCCGGGGCGGGACTCATGACCTGGTTGGTCTCGCAGTCGATCACCCGGCCGCTCCGCCACCTCACCGTGCAGGCCCGCGACGTCGCCCGCCGCCGCCTCCCGACCGCCGTGCAGGGCATCCTCCAGACGCGGCTCGGCGGCGACGTCGAGGTGCCGGAGATTGAACCGCTCGAGGTGGCCTCGCGCGACGAGATCGCGGACGTGGTCGAGGCGCTCAACGCCGTGCAGGCCTCCGCGGTCGACCTGGCCGTCGGCCAGGCGGTCCTGCGCCGCAACATCGCCGACTCGTTCCTCAACCTCGGCCGCCGCAACCAGAACCTGCTGGGCCGCCAGCTCGACTTCATCACCGAGCTGGAGTCGAAGGAGACCGACCCGGACGCGCTCGCCAGCCTCTTCCGGCTCGACCACCTGGCCACCCGCATGCGCCGGAACGCCGAGTCGCTGCTGGTGCTGGCGGGCGTGGAGCCGCCCCGGAAGTGGACGGCGCCGGTGCGGCTCGGCGACGTGATCCGGGCGGCGCTCGGCGAGGTCGAGGACTTCGAGCGCATCAAGGTGGAGCACGTCCACCCGGCGTCGATCGTCGGCTCGGCCGCCGCCGACCTCGCCCACCTCCTCGCCGAGCTGATCGAGAACGCCCTGCGCTTCTCGTCGCCCGACGACCCGGTGGTGATCCGGGGCGCCTGGTGGGGGCAGGAGCACTACCGGCTCACGATCGTCGACCAGGGCATCGGCATGTCGGAGGAGGCGATCGAGCAGGCGAACCGGCGCCTGGCCGGCACCGAGTCGTTCACGGTGGCCCCCTCGAAGTACCTCGGGCACTACGTGGCCGGCCACCTGGCCGCCCGCCACGACATCGCCGTCGAGCTGCGCCCGGCGGGGCGCCAGGGCATCGTGTCGACGATCGACCTGCCGCCCACCCTGTGCGAGCCGGTCGGCGACCCCCGCCTCGGCGGCCCGGCGACGCTCGAGCCGGTGGGAGCGGGCGGGCCGATGCCGATGCCGGCCCCGGTGGCCGCCGCGCCCGTGGTGGGCCCGACCCCGCTGGCCCCGCCGGTGCGGCTGTCGCCGGCGGTCCCGGCGGGTGCCGCGGCGCCGGCCGCGCCGGCCGCGCCGGGCGCTCCCGCCGCCTCGGCGGCCATCTCCTCGATGTCGGCCACCTCGTCGGCGTCGGCGGCGTCGACCCTCCCGGCGATGCCGTCGGCGCCGACCGCCGCCGAGGGCCCGTCCCACCCGGGAGGACCGGTTCCGACGCCGATGCCGGCGACCCCGACCCCGACGACCCCGGTGGGCGCCGCGCCGGGCGGGGGAGCGGACGCCGGATCGCCGCCGCCGGCGCGCCCGGCCGGCCGGACGACCGTGGGCGCCACCCCCACCGACGAGGTGATGGCGGCCCTGCGCGAGCACCTCCGCTCCCTCCAGGCCGGGATGGACGGCCCCCCGGCGGCCGGCCCGACCGAGACGCGCGGCCGCCTCCCGCAGCGGCAGCGGGGCGCGCACCTGCCGACCACCCGGCCCACCCCGGTCCGGCGGGCAGGGGCCACTCCCGGGCCGACGGCGTCGGCGGCGTCGGCCCCGGGGCCCGCCGGCCAGGGCGCGCCCCCACCGCGGTCGTCGCCGCAGGACGTCTACAGCTTCCTGTCCGGCTTCCACGCCGGGGTCCAGCGGGGCCTCGACGAGTCCCGGCGCCACCAGCGCTGACGGGCCGCCGCCCCGGCCCGGGTCGCCGCCCCGGGCCACGGGCGGGACAGAATGCGGCATGGGGGAACCCCAGATCACGCCGGCCCCGATCGCCGTCCCCGACGCCGAGCTCGACGACCTGCGGACCCGCCTGCGCCGCACCCGCTGGCCCGAGGCCGAGACCGTCGACGACTGGTCGCAGGGCATCCCGCTGGCCTACGTGCAGGACCTGTGCCGCTACTGGGCCGACGACTACGACTGGCGCGCGGTCGAGGCCCGCCTCAACGCCCTCGGCCCGCACCGGACCGAGATCGACGGCCTCGGCATCCACTTCCTCCACGTCCGCTCGCCGCACCCGGGCGCGCTGCCGCTGGTTGTCACCCACGGCTGGCCCGGATCGGTGGTCGAGTTCCTCGACGTGATCGGGCCGCTCACCGACCCGCCGGCCCACGGCGGCGACCCCGCCGACGCCTTCCACGTGGTGTGCCCGTCGCTGCCCGGCTACGGGTTCAGCGACAAGCCCACCACCCCCGGCTGGGGCGTCGAGCGCATCGCCCGCGCCTGGCACGAGCTGATGGTGCGCCTCGGCTACGGCGACGGCTACGGCGCCCAGGGCGGCGACTGGGGCGCGTTCGTCACGACCGTGATGGGGATGCTGGCGCCCGAGGGCCTGGTCGGCGTCCACGTGAACATGCCGGTGGCCGGCCCGCCGCCGGGCGACGACACGCCGCTCACCGACGAGGAGCTGGCCGGCCTGGCCCGCTACGACCAGCACCGCCGCACCGGCACCGGCTACTCGACCCAGCAGCGGACCCGGCCCCAGACCCTCGGCTACGGGCTGGTCGACTCGCCCGCCGGCCAGTGCGCCTGGATCGTCGAGAAGTTCCGGGAGTGGACCGACTGCGACGGCCACCCGGAGAACGCCGTCGCCCGGGACCGGCTGCTCGACAACGTGATGCTCTACTGGCTGCCCGGCGCCGGGGCGTCGTCGGCCCGCCTCTACTGGGAGAGCTTCCAGGAGCGGCGGACGGAACCGGTGACCGTGCCCTCCGGGGCCTCGGTGTTCCCCTACGAGATCGCCCGGCTGCCCCGCCGCTGGGTCGAGGCCCGCTACGTCGACCTGCGCTGGTGGAACGAGCTCGACCGCGGCGGCCACTTCGCCGCGCTGGAGCAGCCCGGGCTGTTCGTCGACGAGCTGCGGTCGTTCTTCCGCCTCGTCCGCTGACGCCACCTCGCCCGGGGCGAGCCGGGACCGCGCCGACCGGCCAGAGCGACAGCTCGTCGACCTCGTAGCGGATGGTGCGCAGCAGCGCCGTGACCGACGGCCAGCCCGGCGCGCCCTGGGTCGCGAACCCGACCAGGTCGCGCACCAGGCCCTCGGGGCGTGGCGTCTCGTCCAGGGCGGCGACGATGCGGCCGTGGTGGTCGACGAAGTCGTCCACCCACGGCTTCGACCGGGTGGGCAGGTGCTCGCGGCCGGCGGCCAGGGCGTGGGGGAGCGTGTCGGCCAGGTCGCGCACCCGGGCCAGGCCCGACACCAGCCCCGGCAGCAGGCGCCGGGCCTCGGCGGCGTCCGGGGCGGGACCGAGGTCGGCCAGCCCACCGCCCACCACCTGCGACTGGATGAGGCTGTCAGCCAGGTCGCCCAGGCAGGGGAACAGCAGCGACGCGGCGTCGGCCGACACGCCCGCCTGCGCCGCCACCGCCTCCACGGTCACGTCCGGCCCGGCGGCCCACAGCTCGGCGGCGGCGGTGAGCATCCGGTCGAACAGCCGCAGGGTGGCGCTCGTCGGTGGGCTTGCGGGGGTCGTCGGCCGGGCCCTCCTCGCTGAAGGCCACCGCCAGCCGGTACATGGCCTCGGCCACCAGCTCGGGCGGCAGGGCGCCGGGCTCGATGAACACGCGCAGCACGGCGCCGTCCATCAGCGCGTGCACCAGGCGCGCCAGGACCTGCGGGTCGACGCCGGCACGGGGGCGGCGGCCGAGGTCGGACATGGCGACGCTGGTCATCGTGGCCAGCTGCTCGGTGAGCCGCTGGTACGACGCCCGGCGCTGCTCGAGGAGCACCCGGCCCAGCTCGGCGCCGTCGTCGGGGGCGGGCGGTCCCTCCCAGGCCGGGCTGGCGGTGATCGCCGCCGCGTGGAGGATCCAGCCCA
>DATCLV010000224.1:0-1949 GCA_036563745.1 Acidimicrobiales bacterium
GTCGCCCGGAGCGTGCTGCGGCGCCTCGCCGGGCTCCGCCAGGCGGCCCTGGAGCTGGCCATCGACCGGATCCCCAGCGTGGTGGCGCGGCTGCGCGCCGGCGAGCGGGTCGACGTCGAGGCGGAGGCGCCGCCGCTGCCCTACGGGGCCGACGAGATCGGCCAGGTCGGGCACGCCTTCAACGCGCTGCAGCGCGAGGCGGTGGCCGCCGCCGTCGCCGAGGCCGACCTGCGGCGCGGGGTGAACGAGGTGTTCCTCAACATCGCCCGCCGCAGCCAGACCCTGCTCCATCGGCAGCTGGCGATTCTCGACCGGATGGAGCGGCGGACCGAGGACCCGGTCGAGCTGGAGGATTTGTTCCGCGTCGACCACCTGGCCACCCGGATGCGCCGCCACGCCGAGGACCTGGTGATCCTGGCCGGGGCCGCGCCGGCCCGGGGCTGGCGGATGCCGGTGCCCCTGGTGGACGTGCTGCGCGGCGCGGTGAGCGAGGTCGAGGACTACGCCCGGGTGACCGTACGGCCGGTGCCCGAGGTCGCCGTGACCGGTCGCGCCGTCGGCGACGTCATCCACCTGCTCGCCGAGCTGATCGAGAACGCGACCGCGTTCTCGCCTCCGAGCACCAAGGTGACGGTCGGGGCGGAGCCGGTGACGCACGGCGTCGCCGTGGAGATCGAGGACCGGGGCATCGGCATTCCGGCCCCGACCCTCGAGCAGCTCAACGCCCGCCTGGCCGATCCGCCGGCCTTCGCCGAGTTCGCCAGCCGTCGACCCGAGGCGAGCACCGAGGGCTCGGGCGCCGGCGCGAGCGACCCGGGAGCCGGTGGTCAGCTCGGCCTCTTCGTGGTCGCCCGGCTCGCCAGCCGGCACGGCATCCAGGTGCAGCTCCGCCGGTCCGCCTACGGCGGCACGACCGCCGTCGTGCTCCTGCCCACCGCCCTGCTGGCGCGGCCGGGCGAGCCGCCGGCGCTGCCCTCCGGGTCCGCCGACGAGGACCGGCCCGCGACCCGGCGGGTCGAGCGATCGGCGGCCGCGATCGAGCCGACGCCGGGCGGGCTGGTTCCCCTCTCCTCGGCCTCGCCCACGGCGCCCCGGTCGGCCGCGGGCTTCACCCCGGTCCCGGCCCCGGGCGGCCCGCTGCCGTCCCGCCGCCCGGCGGCGGACCGGCCCGCCGACCCCGGCTCGGGCGACGAGCGACGCTCCGGGGAGGTCATCGTCGCCACGACCGGGAAGCCGCTGGGCCGGCACGCCCGGCACGACGTCATCGAGCCGGAGGGCCCCGACGACCTGCCCCGACGGGTCCGGCGCCGCGACGTTCCGCGCCCCGCCGACGAACCGGACTATTCCGGACGAACATCGCCAGCGAGCGGAGAACCGACCGCGACACAACCCGGCGGTGCTCGCTCGCCGGAGCAGATTCGGGCGATGATGTCGTCGTTCCAGGCAGGGTTGGCCCGCGGCCGCGAGGCGGCGGAGTCGATCGCGCCGGGCCGGGCCAACGACGCTCCCGAGCCCGGTGACCGTCCGGCGGCCGACCCCGGGGTACCCGCAGCGGTCAGCGGCGACCAACCGGCCCCGGCGACCACGCCGGGCGGACTTGACGGCGGGGAGCAGTCTGGTGCGCAGGGCTCGGACGCCGGAAGCGGCGACCGGGCCAGCCGACGCCGGCGAGCCGGCGACGATGCGGATGGCGAGGCGACGGAGGCGACATGACGACCCAGGCCCCCGAAGGGCTCGGCTGGCTGCTCGATGACCTCATCGAACGAGTGCCGACCGCGCGCCAGGCGATCGTGCTTTCCGTCGACGGTCTCCTCGTCGCCGCCTCCTCGAACATCACCGAAGCCGACGCCGAGCACCTGGCCGCGATCGCGTCCGGCTTCTCCAGCCTCGCCCGGGGAGCCAGCCGGCACTTCCACGCGGGCGCGGTCCGCCAGACGATCGTGGAGATG
>DATCLV010000237.1:0-3427 GCA_036563745.1 Acidimicrobiales bacterium
CCAGCGACCGCCGGACCGCGTACGCACCCGCGACGACCTGGGCGGCGGTGTCGGCGCCCACGCCCTTGATCACCTGCAGGCGCCCGACCCGCACCCCCGCGACCGACGCCACGGTGCGGTAGCCCACGGCCTCGAGCGGGCCGAGCTGGAGCTGGGCGTCGGTCACGTCGCGGAGACGGGCGAGCGGCAGCCGGGCCATCTCGTCGCGGACCGCGGCGTCGCGGGCGACCTCGTAGGCGGCGCGGGCCTCGTCACGGGCCTTCTCGGCGGCGGTCAGCAGGGCGGCGGCCCCGGCGGCGCCGCGCTCGGCCCGGTCCCGCAGCGCGCGGGCACCCGCCCCGGCGCGCACCCGCTCCTGGCCTCGGCCTTGGCTCGTCGCGCCTCCCACCACGCCATTGTGTGCCCCCGGCCGTCCCGGCCCAGCCTCAGTTCCCGGCCGCGGCCTCGCTGCCGTGGTCGGCCCGGTCGTCACCGGGCTCGCCGCGCCCGTCGCCGGCCCGGTCGGCCCCGTCGGCCCCGTCGGACGAGGACCCGATCGAACCCAGGAGCTGCGACTTCAGCGCCTCGGCGAGCCAGCGCTCGTAGCGGGCCTCGCTCCACCGGCGCTGCACGGTGAGCAGGTGGAACACCTCGGGGGACATCAGCGTGTAGACGATGTCGGCCGCGGCGGTGGGGGAGAGGCCGGGGCGCAGGCGGCCGGTGTCGGCGATGGCCCGGACGATGCCCGACTGGCCCCGGTGGCGCTGCTTGCGGGTGACCGCCAGCATCTCGGCCGCCTCGTCGTCGACGCCGGCCGAGGAGAGCAGGACGTTCTGCAGGGCGCCCGTGCGGTGCATGACCAGGCGGGTGAGGTGGGCGAAGGCGTCGAGCATCCGGTGGGGGTCGCCGGACGCGAAGGCGGCCTGCACCTCGGGCCGCCGGCGGTAGGCGACCGGCTCGTCGTCGCCGGCGATCGAGACGTCGACGACCTCCTTGAGCACGCCGCGCTTCGAGCCGAACAGCCGGTACAGCGTGGCCTCGGGCGTGCGGGACTCCCGGGCGATCTGGCTGATCGTCGTGGCCGGGTACCCCTGCTCGACGAACAGCCGGGTGGCGACCTCGACGACGTGGGCCTTCGTGGCCCGGGTCGCCGCCTGGCGCCGGGAGCTGTCGTATCGCCGCTTGACACGGTCGGCCATATCCGTGAGAGTAGCACTCTCATCGTGAGAGTTGTACTCTCACTAATTGCAACGGAACCAAGGCACGAGGAACCGGGAGCCCGGGCCCACCGGGCGACCACCGATCACAGAAGGAGCGAGCCATGAGCAGCACCCCCAAGGGCGTCAAGACCGTCCTCCACCCCGTCGCCGACCTGGGCAAGGCCAAGGACGTGTACACCGCCCTCCTCGGCGGCCCGCCCCAGGTCGACAGCGAGTACTACGTGGGCTACGACGTCGGCGGGCAGCACGTCGGCCTGGTGCCCGGTGGCGGCCCCCAGGGCCTGACGACGCCGGTCGCCTACTGGGAGGTCGACGACATCGAGGCCAAGCTCGCCGAGGTCGTCGAGGCCGGCGGCACCGTGAAGGACCCGGTCAGCGAGGTCGGCGGCGGTCGCCGCGTGGCCACGTTCACCGACGCCGACGGCAACGTCGTCGGCATCCTCCAGGACAGCTGAGGGGGCGGGGACCGATGGCCCAGGCACCGGCCCAGGCGATCCCGGCGGCCGGCGAGCAGGCCGGCCGCCGCCCCGGCACCCCCGGCCGCCTCTCCCGGTGGGTCCAGCACCGGATGAACGCCCGCACGGCCCGCAAGCTCCGCAAGGGCAAGGGGACGATGATGGGCATGGACCTGCTGGTCCTCCACACCGTGGGGCGTCGCAGCGGGCGGCCGCACGCGACGCCGCTGGCGTGGTTCCCCGACCCGGAGGCCGGCGTCGACGGCGCCCGCCTGGTCGTCGCCTCCGGTGGCGGCGCCCGGAACCCGGACTGGTTCGTCAACCTGACGGCCCGGGCCGACCAGGTGTCGATCGAGCTCGCCGGCGGCGAGGTCGTGGCGGTCACGCCGCAGCGGCTGCAGGGCGACGAGCGCGACCGGGCCTGGGAGCGCATCGCCGCCGCCCAGCCCCGCATCGCCAAGTACCAGGCCAAGACCGAGCGCCTGTACCCGGTCGTCCGCCTCGTCCCCCGGTGAGCCGACCGGGATCCTCCGGTCCGCGGTCCCGACCGCTGCGGGGTGCCCGGGCACCCCGCAGCGGCGCGTGCGGCCGGTGGCGGCGGGCTCAGGCGGGCTCGGGCGGGCTCGGGTGGACCCCGGCGGGCTCAGGGCGCGGTCACGAGGCGGAGCGCGTAGTCGGCGTAGGTGGCGGTGAGCCGGTCGACGGGGTAGAGCGCGGCCGGGTCGAGCCCGGGCGGCAGGGCCGGGCCGAACTCGAGGCCCACCCGGTTGCCGCCGTACCAGTTGGCCAGCCGGATGACCATGGCGCTGATGGCCATGACGGCCAGGAAGACGTCGTCGACCGCGAACTCCCCGGTGGTCACGCCGTCGTCGACGATGGCGGAGAGCTGGGCGACGCTGGCCATCCGCAGGCCCAGCACCGTGGCCAGGGCCTCGTCGCCGAGCCCGTGCAGCTCGCTGGAGCAGACCCGGGACAGCAGCGGGTACTCGGCGTGGGTGCGGGCGTGGGCGGCGACGGCGGCGCGGAGGCGGTCGGTCGGCGAGGCGCCGGGCCCGAGGGCGTCGATGGCGGCCGCCGCCCGGTCGATCGACCACTCGTGGCCCAGGCGCATGGCCGCCACCAGCAGCTCCTCCTTGGAGGCGTAGTGGTTGTAGAGGCTGGCCGGCCGGACCCCGATGGCGGCGGTGATGTCGCGCACCGACACCCCGAAGTAGCCGCGCAGGGCGAACAGCTCGACGGCGGCCTCGAGGAGCCGGCGGGGCGTGCCGGTGGGGCCGGCGTCGGGCGGCAGCACCTCGGCAGGGCGGTCGGCCGGGGGGTTGACAGGCGTCGGCTCGGCTTCCACACTGCCATCTTAGAGGACTAATGAACGATCATTAGTCTGCCAAGGGGGGAGATCATGCGCACCTCGAGACGACCGCGGCCGCGCGCCGTGGCGACGATCCTCGCCGCCCTGGTGCTGGCCGGGGGCACCGCCTGGACCGGACCGGCGGCCGCCGCCCCGGTGGCGTCGCCGGCCACCGCCACGTCGACCGCCGCGCCGACCACCGCGTCGACCACCGCGTCGACCGCCACCGCCGCATTCCCGTCGGTGAACGGGCAGTGGGACCGGCCCGGGCCCTACGCCGTCACCGTCCACAAGGCCAACGCCGTCACCACCGTCTACCGACCCACCGACCTCGGCCGCGACGGCGTCCGCCACCCCGTGATCCTGTGGGGCAACGGCACCTTCGCCTGGCCCGCCGTCTACGAGGGCCTGCTGCGGCACTGGGC
>DATCLV010000140.1:0-2200 GCA_036563745.1 Acidimicrobiales bacterium
GCCGGGCGACCCCGGTCCCCTCCCCCACGAGCCGCTCGCGGCACCCGCCCCGGCGGCGGCCTCGGCACCCGCCCCGGCGTCGACCCCGGCGGCGGACGCCGGGCCCGCACCCGACGGGACCGACGCCACCGACGGGACCGACGCCACCGACCGGCCCGAGCTCCCCGGCCTCCCCCCAGCGCCCACCACGGCGACCGACGCTCCCGGCGGGCTCGTGGACGTGCGGGTCCGCGAGCCCCGGGGCGCCGGGGGCGTCGAGGCGGTCGTGGTCAGCGTCGGCACGGCGACGGCGGGGTCGGAGTGAGCGGGCCGCGCCCGAGGGGCCCGGCCCGGGAGCGGGTGCGGGCGGTGGCCCGGCGCCGGCGGGCGGTCCTCGCCCTGGCGCTGTGGGCGCTCGTCGGGGCGCTGCCCACGTTCGCCGCCGGCCAGGCCGTGGCCCGGGCGGTCGACGACGGCTTCCTCGCCGGCCGCACCGCCGTCGGGCTCGCCTGGCTCGGGGTCCTGGCCGCCACCGTCCCGGTCGGCGCCGTGGGCTCCCGGCGCACCTACCTGGGCGCGGCCCGCCTGGTCGAGCCGCTCCGGGACGACCTCGTCCGCCTGGTCGTCGACGGCGCCCTGCGCCGCGCGACCGCCACGGCGGCGGCCGGCCCCGGCGTCGCCTCCGCCCACGGCGGCGCCGTGGCCCGGCTCTCCCAGCACGTCGAGGCGGTGCGCGACACCGTCGCCGGCCTCCTCCTGCTGGTGCTGGGGTTCGTGGCGGGCATCGTCGCCGCCCTGCTGGGCCTGCTGACGCTGGCCCCCGCCGTCCTGCCGCTGGTCGCGGTGCCGCTCGTGGTGTCGTTCGTGGCCTTCGCCGCCAGCCTCCCCGGGCTGGCCCGGCACCAGCGGCGGCTCCTGGTCGCCGACGAGGCGCTCGCCGAGCTGGCCGACGACGTCGCCCGCAGCCTCCGCGACGTCGTGGCCTGCGGCGGCGAGGATTGGGTCGAGGCGGCGTTGGCCCGCCGCATCGACGCGCAGGCCGCGGCCGCCCGGGCGATGGCCCGCGTGGCCGCGGTCCGCACGGTCATCGTGGCCGTCGGCGCCCGCCTGCCGCTGGTGCTCGTGCTGTTCGCCGCGGGCTGGCTGCTCGACAACGGCCTGTCGGCGGGCGCGCTCCTCGGCACGCTCACCTACCTGGTGCAGGGGCTCGGGCCGGCGGTGTCGTCGATCGTCGGCGGCATCGGGACGCCGCTGGCCCAGCTGTCGGTGACGCTGGCCCGCATCGACGAGGAGACCGCCGCGGCCGCCCCGGCGGACGCCGGCACCGGGACCGGCGGCCCCTCCCCCTCTGCGGCGGCCGCGGCCCTGCGGGGCCCCGAGGACGGCCTGACGCCCCACGAGCCCAGCGTCCACCTCCGGGGCGTCACGTTCCGCTACCGCCGGGCCGCCGAGCCGGTGGTCCGCGACCTCGACCTCGCCGTGCCGGCCGGCGGGCACCTGGCGATCGTCGGGCCGAGCGGTGCCGGGAAGTCGACGCTGGCGGCGCTGATGGTGGGCCTCCTCACGCCGGACGAGGGCCGGGCGCTGATCGGCGGCCTCGACGCCGCCGAGGTCGCCGCCCGCCACCGGGTGCTGATCCCCCAGCAGGCCTACGTGTTCCGCGGGCGCCTCGACCAGAACGTGCGCTACCTGGCCCCCGACGCCGGCCGCGACGACCTGGCGGCCGCCTTCGCCGCCCTCGGCATGGACGACCTGGTGGCCCGGTGCGGCGGGCCGGCGGCCGTGGTCGAGCCGTCCCGGCTGTCGGCCGGCGAGCGCCAGCTCGTCGCCCTGGCCCGCGCCTGGCTGGCGCCGGCCCGGCTGGTGGTGCTCGACGAGGCCACCTGCCACCTCGACCCCGCCACCGAGGCCGTCGTCGAGTCGGCGTTCGCCCGCCGGCCCGGCACCACGCTGGTCGTGGTCGCCCACCGGCTCAGCTCGGCGCAGCGGGCCGAGCAGGTGCTGCTGCTCGACGGCGCCCACGTGGCCCAGGGCACCCACGACGAGCTCGTCCGGCGGTCCGACGTGTACCGCGACCTCGTCGGCCACTGGCTGGAGCCCGCCCTGGCCTGAGGCAACGGCGGGCTTGCCTCGGGCCAGGGCGCGCCTCCCCCGCCCCACCGCCCTCCGCGGACGCCCGGCTCAGGCGGGGGCGGCGTCGACGTCGCGCCCGCCGGTCGGC
>DATCLV010000259.1:0-1949 GCA_036563745.1 Acidimicrobiales bacterium
TTCGCCCCCACCACCCCGCTCGCCGGGCGCGGTCAGAGGGCGAGGAGGGTGACGACCGCCCCGAGGGCCAGGCATGGGCCGAACGGGTAGGCGCGGTTGGCGCGGCGGATCGCCAGGAGGACGAAGCCGGCGAGCGACCCCACGATCCCGGCCAGGAACACCGCCTGCACGACCCGGCTGAGCGGGTCGAGCACCGGCTCGGCGGCCGACCAGCCGGCCCAGCCGACCACGGCGCCGATCAGCGTCCCCAGCCGGACGTCACCGAAGCCCAGCATCGCCGGCGACGCCAGGTGCAGCACGCCCAGCCCACCCAGGCACAGCGCCCCGCCCACCGCGGCCCCCACCCACGAGCGGGGCTCCTCGACCAGCCGCGGCACGGCCGCCACGGCCACCGCCGCCGCGGTGAGGTACACGAACCGGGTCGGGATCCGGGAGCACAGGATGTCGACCGCCGACACCGCCACCAGCCCGGCGAACAGCGCCAGCACCGGCACCAGCCGCCAGCCCTCCACCCGCCAGGCGCCGAGGGCGAACAGCGCGCCGGTGGCGAGCTCGACCAGCAGCGGCCAGCGGGCGAACGGCTCGCGGCAGGCGTGGCAGCGGCCGAGCCGCAGGAGCCAGGGCCACGCCGGCAGCGGGGCGACCGGGGTCGCGCAGGTGCGGCACAGCACCCGCGGGTGGCCCAGCGACGACCGGGGCGGCACCCGCCCGAACAGCAGCGGCAGCGCGACCCGCCACCCCACCCAGCGCAGGGCGGCGTGGGTCAGGAACGGGCCGACCACGAACAGGCCGACCAGGCCCGCGCCGACGACCAGCATCCGTGACGTCGTCGCCAGGGTCGTCGGGACGGACGGGAACCGGCGGGGACGGGCGCGGCGTCAGCCGCGGACCGACACCAGGTACCGGAACAGCTGACCTCGGCTCATCATCTGCTCCGGCGAGACCCCGGCCAGCGGCATGGTGGCGGAACCACCGCCGGACCGGCCGACCGTGGCCTCCACGGCGGCGCGGGCGGCGTCGCTCATGGCCAGCACGTGCGGTGCCGGCTCACCGTTGTTCTGCGGCGGCGGCGGAGGCGGCGTGCCCGGGCGGGACGACGGCGCCGGCAGCAGGCGGGCGGGCGGCGGCGGCGGGCTCGACGGCCGCAGCGACGGGGCCTTGGCCCCCGGCGGCGCGATCGGGGCCTCGTCGTCCTCGGCGGCCCAGGCGAGGTCGGCCGGCAGGGCCGACGACGACACCACCGGGATCTGGCCGGTGTCGGTCGGCAGCGGCGAGGGGCCGAGGCGACCGGTGTCGAGCGAGCTGGGCAGCAGCAGCCCGCTCGGCGGGCTGGTCTCCAGCGTCGGCGGGAAGATCGGCCCGGTGCTGATCGGGTCGCCCGTCGGGGCCGGCATGGCGGCGAGGCCCGAGTCGACCGGCGGCGGCACCGGCAGCGTCGACCCGCCGCGGGGCGGGGTGGTGGCGAGCGACGGCTGGCCGCCGCTCGGGGTGGACGGCGCCCGGCGCGGCCGCGAGGGGCGGCTCGAGCTCGACCGGCGCGCCTTGGGCGAGGTGTCGACCGAGGGGGTGCCGCCGGCGGGGGTGACCACGCCGACCGCGGCCGCGGCGCTGACCTTCGCATCGGTGGCCAGGCGGCCGTTGGACGACAGCACGTTGGCGCCGTTCACCTGCGGGGCGGGCACGGTGGCCCGGTTCGACGACATCCGGGTGCCCGTGGCGGAGCGGCCCAGACCGCCGTCGGGGCCCATCGGGTCGGCCGTCTGCGCCCAGTTCACCTGCGGGGCGCCGTCGGAGGCCGGCGCCGGTTCGCGGCGGGAGTCGGAGCGGGAGGAGCGGCGGGACTCGCCCCGGGAGGCGATGTCGGTGACGTTGCGACGGCTGGACCCGTTGGAGCGGCTCGGGGCGGGAGGCTCGACGACGGCGACGCCCAGCTCGACCAGATCGCTGAC
>DATCLV010000263.1:0-1681 GCA_036563745.1 Acidimicrobiales bacterium
TCCTCGCACACCGTGACCAGGCCGAGGTCGCGGATGGTGTGCTCGAGCCTCCGGTAGTCGCGGCCGACCTTCATCTGCGCCCGCAGCCACTCGGGCTTGCGCGCCGAGATCTGGAGGCCCTCGGTGACGCCGGCCTTGGCCATGCGGGAGCGGAGCTGGACGCTGACACCGTCGGTCGGCGACGGCGACGGCGCGCCCCCACCGGTGCCACCGGGCCCGGCCGGACCGCCGGTGCCCAGTCCGGGGGCGAGGCCCGCGCCCGGCTCGGCGGCCGGCGCCGCGTGGATCGCGAGGTCGACGTCGCCCTTCCCCCACCGCTCGGCGGCCCGGGCGGCGACGGCCTCGACCACCTCGGCCATCGACACCGCCAGGCCCTCCTCGGCCAGCGACGTCACCCGCTTGTCGGGGATGCCGCAGGGGACGATGTGCCCGAAGTACGACATGTCCGGGTCGACGTTGAGGGCGAACCCGTGCATCGAGCGGCCCCGCACCAGCCGGACGCCGATGGCGCACACCTTCCGGGGGTCGTCGCTGTCGGGGTCGATCCACACACCCGGGTAGCGGTCGAGCCGGCCGGCGTCGGGCAGTCCGAGGTCGGCCAGCACGTCGATGACCAGCTGCTCCACCGACCGCACGTAGGCGACCGTGTCGGCCATCCCCGTGCGGGTGGCGGAGTGCTTCCCGGGCAGCGACAGGATCGGGTAGCCGACCAGCTGGCCGGGCCCGTGGTAGGTGACGTCGCCGCCGCGGTCGGCCCGGACGAGCTCGGCGCCCACCTCGGCGGGCGGCACGAGCACGTGGCGCAGGTCGGCGCGGACGCCGAGCGTGTAGACGTGCGGGTGCTCCAGCAGGAGCAGGTGGTCGTCGGGACCGGCCGCGGCGGCGCCCCCGGCGTGCAGCGCCCGCTGCACCGCCCAGGCGTCGCGGTACCGGACCCGGCCCAGCCAGCGCACCCGCAACGTCATCGTCGTACCGCCCGTGTCAGGCCAGCTCGGCGGCCCAGTCGCGGGTCTCGAGGATCTCCCGCACCCGGTTGATGAAGGCCGCGGCGTAGGCGCCGTCGAACGCCCGGTGGTCCCACGTGAGCGTGAGGTTCCCGGTCGAGTGGATGGCGATGCCCTCGCTGCCGTCGGGCAGCGTGACCACCACCGGCCGGCGCTTCACCGCGTCGGTCGACACGATCGCCACCTGCGGCTGGTTGATCACCGGCATGGTCAGCGTGGTGCCGAACGGGCCGGGGTTGGTGATCGTGAACGTGCCGCCGGCGATGTCGTCGGGGCCCAGCTGCTTCGCCCGGGCCCGGCGGGCCAGGTCGCTGATCTCGCGGGCGATCGCCCGGAGCCGCTTGCTGTCGGCGTCGTGGATCACCGGCACCATCAGCCCCTTGAAGTCGAGGTCGACGGCGATGCCGAGGTTCACGTAGTTGTGGACGATCAGCTCGTTCTCGCCGAACGAGGCGTTGACCTCGGGGAACTCCCGGATGGCGTCGATGATCGCCCGGCTGATGAACGGCAGGTAGGTGAGGCTGAAGCCCTCGGTGGCCTTCCACTGCTCCTTGGCCGCGGACCGCACCCGCTCGATCGCCTCGAAGTCGACCTCGATCGACGCGTAGACGTGGGCGGACGTGGCCTTCGAGCGCACCATGTGCTCGGCGGTGCGCCGGCGGATGTTGGTGTGCGGG
>DATCLV010000141.1:0-3230 GCA_036563745.1 Acidimicrobiales bacterium
CGGCACGGCATCGCCGGGATCGCCGGGGCGGTCGGGCCCACCTGGGTCGCCCGGGCCGCCCGGGCCACCGGGCTGCACGACGCCGACGGAGCCCGTCTGCTCGTCGCGCTCCCGCGCCGAGGCGTCCCGGCCCTTCTCCAGGCCGGCCGAGAACCGGGCCAGCGTGTCGCGCACGTAGCGGGCCCGCTGCGCCTCGGCGATGGCGTTCGTGTCGATCGCCGGGGCGGAGGGCAGCGGCCGGCTCCCGCCGACCGGCTGCCGCGGGACCCGGCGGGCCATCGTCGGTGCACCCGCCGTGGCCGTGGCCGGGGCCGGCTGCTGCGGCTGCTGCGGCGGCGGCAGCTCGGCGGAGGGCCGGTGCAGGGTGCCGAAGTCGATGGCGAACTCGCTCTCGCCCACCCGGTAGGTGTCGACGTTGGGG
This sequence comes from Acidimicrobiales bacterium, assembly GCA_036563745.1. Classification (GTDB taxonomy): domain Bacteria; phylum Actinomycetota; class Acidimicrobiia; order Acidimicrobiales; family VFJN01; genus DASXTK01. Next base: position 422 of record DATCLV010000141.1, read on the forward strand.
GCCACGCTGGCCCGGCCGCCGGGGTGGAAGCCCCGGGGCCCGATCGGCGTCTGGGCGGCAGGCAGCGCCGGGGCGCCGCCCCCGACCGTCGCCCCGGCCGTGGCGTAGGCGCCCGACCCCGCCGGCAGCGCCGCCGAGTCGGCCGGTGCCGACAGCATGCTGGTCGGCAGGGTGACCGTGGCGGTCGTGCCCCGGGGGCCGGGGCTGTCGAGGCGCACGGTGATGCCGTGCCGCCGGGCGATCATGCCGGCGACGTAGTGGCCGAGGTACTGCGACGGGGCCACGGCGAACGACTCCTCGCCCGCCAGGCGCCGGTTGGCGCGGGCGACCTCCTCGTCGGTCATGCCGATGCCGGAGTCGACGACCGTGATGACGTAGCCCCCGGGCCCGGCCGGGTTCGCCGGGCGGCCGCCCACACCGGCGTACGGCCCGACCGCCGGGTGCCGGCCGCTGACGTGGACCCGCTGGTCGGGCGGCGAGAAGGCGATCGCGTTCTCGAGCAGCTCGGCCAGCAGGTGGGCGAGGTCGGCGGCGGCCGAGCCGACCACGGCGGCCGCCTCCACGTTCACGATCTCGACCCGCTGGTAGTTCTCGATCTCGCTCAGCGCCGCCCGGACGACGTCGCCGACCATCACCGGCTCGCGCCACACCCGGGGCGGCTTCAGCCCGGCCAGCACCAGCAGCGACTCGGCGTTGCGGCGCATGCGGGTGGCCAGGTGGTCGAGCCGGAACAGGTTGGCCAGCACGTTCGGGTCGGTCTCGGTCTGCTCCAGCTCGGTGATGAAGTCGAGCTGGCGGCCGAGCAGCGTCTGGTTGCGGCGGCCCAGGTGCACGAAGCTGTCGGCGATGTTGCGCCGCAGGGCGGCCTGCTCGACGGCGAGGCCCAGGGCCGCGTCCTGGACGGTGGTGAGGGCCTGGGCGACGTCGGCCACCTCGTCCCGGGTGCGGACGTCGATGGGCTCCAGCCGCGGGGTCTCGATCGGCTTGTTGGTCGGGGCCTCGAGGATCCGCTGCACGGCCTGCGGCAGCCGCTCGTCGGCCATGGCGGTGGCCTGCCGGGTGAGCGACCGCAGCGGCCGGGTGATCGAGCGGGCCACGAGGGTCGTGACGACGGCCAGCACCGCCAGCACGAGCAGGCCCCCCACGGTGAACGTGGTCTGGGTGCGGCGGGCGTCGGCGTTGATGTCGTCGACGGCCTGCTCGATCCGGTCCTCGGCGGCGGCCCGGAGCTTGTCGTAGCCGAAGGCGTCCTCGTCGCCGGCGTTGCGGAAGAGGTCGCCCACGGCGGGGGCGCCGGTCTCCAGGGCGGTCTCGACCAGCTGGGGGAACACCTGGATGTGCTCGCTGGCGAACAGCGCCTCGACCGGCTCGGCGTAGTCGCCCTCGGCGTTGAGCCGGATGACCTGCTCGCCGGTGCGGAGGTCGCGCAGCAGCGACGAGATCTGGACGTACTCGGGCCCGGTGTTCACCCCGTCGGCGTCGCCGGCGAGGGCCGCGACCACGAGGTTGTAGGTGAGCAGGGCGATCGTGTCGGACTGGCGGAGCGACTGGTCGACGATCGCCGCGCCCCGCTGGAGCACCGGCTCGTTCACGAGCAGCGACACCCGGCGGTTGGCGTCGAACAGCGGGTTGGTGACCTCGCCGAACCGTTCGAACAGGACCTGCACGGCGGCCACGTTCTGGAAGTCGCGGGGTGCGGTGGCGGCGTCGACGTCGGCGCGGATCCGGTCGAGCTCGTCGATGGCCTCGACCGCGGGCGCGTACGTCTCGCGGACCTGCTCGTCCTCGCCGGCGAGGTAGGCGAGGAACTCCTCGCGGGCCTCGTCGACCAGCTGCCGGGTCTCCAGGTAGCGGCCGGGGCCGACGCTCCGGATCATGGTCTCGGCGCCGAGCAGGTACACGGCCGTGTGGTTGCGCTCGTCGACCAGCAGCTGGAGGAGGCTCCCCGGGCCGGTCACGGCGGCGGCGAGGCGGGCCTCGGCCCGGGCGTCTCGCGCGTCCTGCCGGACGCTCGCCACCTGCGACGTCGCCAGCGCCAGCAGCAGCAGCACCGGCAGCAGGAGCACCGCGATCAGCTTGGAGCGGACGGGGAACCGCGCACCGGCGAGCCGGGCGCCGAGGGAGCGGCGCTCACCCCGGCCCTCGCCGTGCTGGTCCCTGCCGTCGTGGCCCGTCTGCTCGACCACGGCACGATCCGTCCGATCTACCTTCCCCAGCACGCTTCCCCCATCGGATCGCACCACCTCGGGGGCACGTTAGCCCACCGTTCCTCGCCCTCCGGGAGCGGTCGTGCGGGGGACGGGACGGGGCGTGGCGGAACGGCCCGAGATGGCGAAAGCGTTGCGTTATAGTCAACGCCCCGAGGCCGCTGCCGGCACCGCCGGTGCCCGGTCTCCACGTGGGGCCTGGGGCCGTGGGGAACGACGTGCACCGGGTCGCGAGCCGGGCCTGTGCCGCCGCGCGACCGCCGGGCCGACACGTGCAGCGGGAGTGAGAGCGCAAGGTGGAGGCCGGACCGTGGACGTAGGCGACGAGGGGACACCCTTCAAGGCGGGCGAGTCCGAGCTCGACTGGTTGCTGGACGACTTCGTCGACCGGGTGCCCGGCGCGTCGAGCGCCGTGGTGGTGACGACCGACGGCCTGGTGCTCTGCGTGTCGGCCCAGGTCACCAGCGACGCCGTCGACCAGCTCGCCGCCATCACCTCGGGCCTGGCCAGCCTGGCCGACGGTGCCGCCCAGTTCTTCGCCGCCGGGAGCGTGCGGCAGCTCATCCTCGAGATGGAGGAGGGCTTCCTGTTCGTGGCCCGGG
>DATCLV010000316.1:0-4501 GCA_036563745.1 Acidimicrobiales bacterium
ATCGCCACGGGCTCGCCGACGTAGCGCACGGTGCCCTCGGCCAGCACGGGCTGGTCGTGGGCGATGAGCCCGTAGGCGGGGGAGCCGGGCACGTCGGCGGCGGTGAGGGCGCACGCCACCCCGGGGACGGCGAGGGCGGGGCGGACGTCGACCGAGCGGATGCGGGCGTGGGGGTGCGGCGACCGCAGCGTGGTGCCCCACAGCATCCCGGCGGCGTGGAGGTCGGACGCGAACGCGAAGCGGCCCTGGACCTTGGGGGCGCCGTCGGGGCGGACCGGGCTGTCGCCCACCCCGCCGCGCCGGGCCGAGGCCGGCGTCGAGGCGGTGGCCTCGGCGGTGGTCCCGGGAGCGGTCGTGTCGGTCATGGCGGTGCCCCTTCGCTCCGCCCGCGGACGACGGCCTCGATCGCCGCCACGATCCGGCCGTAGCCGGTGCAGCGGCACAGGTTGCCCGCCAGCGCCTCCCGCACCTGGACCGGGGTGGGCGCCGGCTCCCGCTCGAGGAGCCGGTCGATGGCGACGACGAACCCCGGCGTGCAGAAGCCGCACTGCACGCCGCCCGCCTCGACCATCGCCCGCTGCACGTCGGTGAGGGTGTCGCCGAGGTCGTCGTGGTCGTCGTGCTCGTCACGGTGGACGCCGTCGTCGCTCCCGTTGGCGGGCGCGTCGCCGGTGGGACCCGCGGCACCGGGGGCGCGGCGCGCCAGGCCCTCGACGGTGACCACGTCGCAGCCGGCGACGGCGGCGGCCAGCTCCAGGCAGGCGCACACCAGCTCGCCGTCGACCAGCACCGAGCACGAGCCGCACTCGCCCTGCTCGCAGGCGTTCTTCGACCCGGGCAGGCCCAGCCGCTCGCGCAGGACGAACAGCAGGCTCTCGCCCGGCCGGGTGTCCTCGACCTGCCGCTCGACCCCGTTCACCCGCAGCGAGAACGTGGACGGCACGGCGTTCACCCCAGCGCCCGTTCCACGGCCCGCCGGGCGAGGACCGACACCGCGTGCCGCCGGTAGCCGGCAGGGGCGCGGTGGTCGTCGATGGCCTGGGCGGCCGACGCCATGTGCATCCCGAACCGCTCGGCCACCGTGGCGTTCCGCACCCGGGCCGTGCGCCAGTCGACCTGGCTCGACAGCCACGCTTCGGTGCGGCGGTCGCGGATCGGCACCGGCCCCACCGAGCCCAGGGCGCACGCCACCCGCCGGCGGGTGCGGTCGACCACCAGGGCGCAGCTGGCCACGGCGATCACCATGGCGTTGCGCACGCCGATCTTCAGGTACTCCTGGGGCCCCGACGCCACCGGCACGCGCACCGCCACCACCAGCTCACCGGGGGCGAGGGCGGTGGCCTTGGGGCCGGTGAGGAAGTGGTCGAGCGGGATCGTGCGCCGCCCGCCGGTCGACGCCACCTCGACCCGGGCGTCGAGCGCGGCCAGCACCGGCAGCGTGTCGCCGGCCGGGGAGGCGGTGCCCAGGTTCCCGCCGACGGTCCCCGCGTTGCGGATCTGCGGGCTCCCGACGGTGCGCGCCGCCTGCGCCAGGCCGGGGGCCAGGCGGGCGAGCTCGTCGTCGAGCAGCGCCGAGTAGGTGGTGCCCGCCCCGACGACCAGCTCGTCGCCCTCGCGCCGCCAGCCGCGCAGCTCGGCGACCCGGCGCAGGCTGAGGACCCGGTCGGCGCGGTGCCGACCCGCGTTGACCGCGACCATCAGGTCGGTCCCCCCGGCGAGGACCGTGGTGGTCGGGTCGTCGGCCAGCGCTCGCAGCGCCTCGTCGAGCCCGGTAGGGGTCAGGACCGTCACGTCGCCAGAATTCCCCACTTTCACGAACTGGCCACGGCCGGTTCGTTACCAGTTCGTGAAACCGGTCATGGCGGGGGCGCGCCCTCGTGGCCGCCGTCGTCGCCGGGACCGGTCCCGTCGGTCGGCGGGGCCTCGGGTGCGGTGCCCTCGTGGGGCTCGCCGTCGCGGCGGCCCCGGTCGAACAGGCGGCCGATGCCCCGCATGAGCCGTGCGATCGGGTCGGGGAAGATGCCGGGCTCTCCCTCGACGATGCCGTGCTGCATGCCGCCATCCTCCCACGTCGTGGCGCCCGCGCCGAGCGCGCGGGGCCACGCGGGGGAGCGGCGGGTGGGCGAGCCGTCAGCGCGGGCGGTGCTCGGTGCCCCGACCAGGGGTGATGAACACGGCGGTCGACGGCTCGTGCACGTCGGCCGTGTGCCACGCCCCCTTGGGGTTCACGACCGCGGTGCCGGGGACCATCGGCACGCGGCGCTGCTCGCCGTCGTGCTCCTGGAGCAGGTCCATGCGGCCCGACACCAGCAGCACCACCTCCTCGCCCACGGGGTGGCGCTCCCAGCTGTCCCACGACTCCTCGGAGTGGAACATGACGACGAGGCGGCCCTCGTCGCCGTCGCCGGCGAAGCGCTCGACGTAGGCGGCGAGGTCGTCGGGGGCCCAGGAGAACTTCGGCATCGGGGTGGCGGTGGCGTCGAGGCCCAGGTGGAGGGCGTCGCCCTCGAGCAGGTTCACGGGAGCTTCCATGCCGACGACGGTACGGACGGGCGCGTCGCGAGTCTTGGAAGAATGTGAACGATGTGACGCTTGCGTTGCGGGCCCTCTGGACAGCGCCGGCGGGGGACTGCACACTTCGGTCCATGGGCGACACGCCGTCCGACGCCGCCGACCCCGCCGAACGTCCGGAGCAGCCGGACGAGCGGCCGGTCCCGAAGACCCCCCAGACCAGCAAGGCCACCGAAGGCCCCGCACCCGCGTTCTTCTCCCCGCACGCCGCCGTGCTCGCCATCGAGTCGGCGCCGGTGCTGGGGTCGGAGCCGGCGCGGCCGCCGGAGCCCGACACGCCCGACGGCGGCCCGGTGTCGCCGGTCGTGCGCCGCAGCCGGGTGCGCCGGCACCGGGTCCTGATCGGCGACGCCCGCCACAACGGCCGCTACGTGCGGGCCACGTGGCACGCCGACGGCCGCGTGTTCGTGCTCAGCACCTGGGCCGACGAGGTCTGCACCGGTGCGGTGCGCGTGCCCGTGCACAAGGCGCCCGAGCTGATCAACCTGCTGTCCGACGGGCTGGCCGACGCGCTCGACCCCCGGCAGGTGGCCGAGCGGAAGACCCCGTCGCCGATCGAGGCGGCGCAGGTCCAGATGCTGGGCCTGAAGGCGCGGATCCTGCGCCGGCTGCGGGTGGCGGCCGCCCAGGCCACCACGTCGCTGCGGGCCCGCGAGGTGTCGGCGCTGGCCAAGGTCCACGAGTACAAGCGCCCGCAGCCCCCGCAGTCGTAGAGGCCTCGTCGGCCGTCGTCGGTCGCCGTCGTCAGGCGTCGACGCCCTGCAGGCGGGCCGCCGCGGCCCGGTGCCGGCGCAACACGTCGTCGACGCCGTCGACCCGCAGCTCGCCGGACTCGACCACCGGCCGTCCCGCCACCACCGTGTGGTGGGCGGCCACGGGGCCGCAGCGCAGCCACGCCTCGACCGGGTCGGTGAGGGCGCCGGCGAAGGGGATGCCGTCGAGCTTCCAGGCGACCAGGTCGGCGGCCGCACCGGGCGCCAGGACGCCCAGCTCGCCCAGCCGGCCCAGGCAGGCGGCGGAGCCGCGGGTGGCGAGGTCGAGGGCGTCGCGGGCGGTGAACGCCGTCGGGCCGCCGCGCTGGCGGCCGAGGAGCATGGCGTTGCGGGCCTCCATCCACAGGGTCGCCGAGTCGGTCGACGACGAGCCGTCGCAGCCGAGGCCCACCGGGACCCCGGCGGTCCGGAAGTCGGTGACCGGGGCGATCCCGCCGCCGCCGATCATCATGTTGGAGCTGGGGCAGTGGGCCACGCCGGTGCCCCACCGGCCGAGGCGGGCGACCTCGTCGGCGTTGGGGTAGATGCAGTGGGCCACCCACGCCCGGTCGCTGCCCCAGCCGACGTCCTCGAACAGCTCGACGGGCCGGCAGCCGTGGACCTCCAGGCAGTAGGCGTCCTCGTCGGGGTCCTCGGCGAGGTGGGTGTGGAGGCGGACGTCGAGGCGCTCGGCCAGCTCGGCGGTGCGCCGCATCAGCTCGGGCGTGACCGAGAACGGCGAGCAGGGCGCGAGGGCGATCCGGACCATGGCGCCCGGGCTCGGGTCGTGGTGCCGGGCGACCGCCTCCTCGGAGGCGGCGAGGATGGTGTCGTCGTCCTGCACGACGCTGTCGGGCGGGAGCCCGCCGTCCTTCCGCGACCGCGACATCGAGCCCCGGGTGGGGTGGAACCGGACGCCCAGCTCGCAGGCGGCCTGGATCTCGGCGGCCAGCAGGTCGCCGCCGCCGGCCGGGTGGACGTAGAGGTGGTCGGTCGAGGTGGTGCACCCGCCCAGCGCCAGCTCCGCCAGGCCCACCCACGCCGAGAGGTAGGAGGCCTCCTCGTCGAGCAGCGCCCAGCGGGGGTAGAGGGCGGTGAGCCAGTCGAACAGGCTCGCCGCGGTGGCGGGGGCGTAGGCGCGGGTGAGGTTCTGGTAGATGTGGTGATGGGTGTTGATC
>DATCLV010000317.1:0-7762 GCA_036563745.1 Acidimicrobiales bacterium
CCTTCGGATCGGTGCCCGTGGCGGCGCCCCGGCCCCCGTTGGCCCAGGGGGCGCCCGCCGGTCTTCGCCGCCCGCTCCGCGGCGTCTCGCCCCACGCCGACGGGGGCGGGCACAGGCGCGGCTGGGTCGGCAGGCGCCACAGCAGGCCGAGCGTCTCGACGGCCACGGCGATCGCCGCCGCGGTGTCGCCCCGGGCCGCCGTCCAGTGGGCGAGCAGGCCGTGACGGTCGGGCGGGGCGGTGGACGGCGTGACGGCGTCGACCTGGGCGAGCCAGGCGGGGTCGGCGTTGGGGTCGTACACGTAGGGCACGGCCTCCAGCGCCACGATCTCGGCCAGCACCCGGCGGTGCTCGCTCTTCAGTCGGCGCCCGACGACGTGGGCGAGGTCGGCGGGCTGCCAGCCCCGGTCCCAGCAGGCGGCGACGGCCCCGACGAGCTGGTCGCCGAGGGCATCGGACAGGCCGCCGGCGTCACCCCGCACGGCGCGGTCGGCGAGCTGGCGGACCCGGGCCGCCGCCGCCTCCCGGTCGCCGTAGGCCGCGGCCTGCGCGGCGGCCATCACCCCGGCCTCCCAGCTGGTCGGGCGGCCCCGGGGGCGCGACCGGTGGGCGTGGTCCCGCTCCCAGGTCCCTCTGGCGGCGCCGTCGCGCCATCCCGGCATCGCTGCTCTCGCTCTCCTCCCGCCCCTGCTCAGTCCGCCCCGACTTCCATGGCTGCGCCGTTGCATCGAAACTTCGACCAGATTACGGCCGGAGGGTCACAGCTCTGTTGCCATTCGGTGGTGTGGTCATGGTCACGCGGTGGCGCGACGACCGGGAACCGCGGCCGCGTCCCGGGCGACTGGTAGGGCGTGTCCTGTGGGTCCGTCGGCGCGCTGCGCGTGTGCCCGCCGGCGCGTGGGAGGAGGGGACCGTTGCGGAGAGCATGGGCGAGAGGGGCGGCGTGGCTGGCGGCCGGGGTCGGCGTGGTGGCGCTCGTGGTCGGCGGTGGGGCGTCGCCCGCGGCGGCGCACGCCGAGCTGCTGGAGACCCAGCCCGCGGCCGGTGCGCAGCTCGACACGGCACCCGAGCAGGTGGTGCTGCGGTACAGCGAGACCGTCGACCCCTCCGACGACGCGATCGAGGTGTTCGACGCCGACGGCGACCGGGTCGAGACCGGCGACCCGCACCACCCGACGGGCGAGCCCAAGCTCGTCGCCGTCGACCTGCCGCCGCTGGAGGACGGGGCCTACGTCGTCACCTGGAAGGTCGTGTCCGAGGACAGCCACCCGATCCGGGGCGCCTACACGTTCCGGGTCGGGGCCGGTGCCGCCGGCGACGCCGACGCCGCGGCCGCCGAGGCGCTGAAGGACGAGCTGGTCAGCGCCGAGGGCGGCGACGACACCGTGGGCTTCCTGTTCGGCGTCGTCCGCTTCGTGGCCTTCGTCGGGCTGGTGCTGCTGGTCGGCGGGGCGCTGTTCCTGGCGGCCGTGTGGCCGGGCGGGCTGGGCGACCCGCGCGCCCGCCGGCTCCTGGCTGCCGGCTGGGCGGCGGCGGTGGCGGCGACGCTGCTGAGCTTCGGGTTCCAGGGCGCCTACAGCGAGGGCACCGGCCTGGGCACGGTCGTCGACACCGGGCCCATCGGCGACGTGCTGTCGACGCGGCCGGGCCGGATGTGGCTGCTGCGGCTCGGGCTGCTGGTCCTGGTGGCGGTGGCCGGCGCGGTGGCGACGCGCCGGGCGTCGACGGCGGGCGGGCAGGGCCGGGTGGGCCCAGTGCCGGGGGCGCTGGCCGCGGTGGCGGCCGTCGGCCTGGGTCTCTTCGCCACGGTCAGCTTCGCCGGGCACGCCGGGGCGGGCGACTACGTGGGGCTCGCCATCGTCACCGACCTCGTCCACCTGGGTGCGGTGGCCTTCTGGCTGGGCGGCCTGGCGCTGCTGTTCGTCGCGGTGCTGCGAGCGCAGCCGTCGCCGCCGGGGGCGACCGCGACCCCCGCCCCCGTCCCGACGTCGACCGTGGGTGCCGCGGGCGTCGCCACCCCCGAGGTGGCCGGCGCGGTCGGCGCCGACGGCGAGGGCGACCCGGCGGGCGACCGGGTGACCGCCGCCGTGGTCGACCGCTTCTCGACGCTGGCCTTCGCCGCGGTGGTGGCGATCGTCGTCTCCGGCACCGTCCAGGGCTGGCGGCAGCTGCGCAGCGTCGACGCCCTGGTCGACTCCACCTACGGCCGGGTCCTGCTCGTGAAGGTCCTGCTGTTCGCGGGGATGCTGGCGGGCGCGGCGGTCAGCCGCCGCTGGGTGCAGCGGCGCCGGTCGGCAGCGGCGGTGGTCACGGCCCGGCCCGGGGCCGACGGCGGCGACGGCGCGCCACCCGACGACGCAGCGACCGAGTCGACGGAGGCGACCTCGACCCCCACTTCCACTTCCGCTCCCGCGACCGCCGCCCCGCCGCTGCGGGCCCTGCGCCGCTCCGTCGGCCTCGAGGCCGGCGTCGCCGCGGGCGTCCTGGCCGTCACCGCGCTGCTCGTCACCACCGTCCCCGGCAAGGACGACGTGGCGCCGCTGTTCGCCACCGAGCTCCACGGCAGCACGGTCATGGTGCAGGTCGAGGTCGAACCGGCCGTCGCCGGCGTGGTCGACGTGCGCCTCGCCACCCTCAGCCACGGTGGGGAGCCCGTCGACCCGCCGGCGGTCGAGGCCTCCCTGTCGCTGCCCGAGCGCGACCTGCCGCCGATCCCGCTGGCGCTCGAACCCACCGGCACCGGCACCTACGAGGCCGCCGACGCCGACCTCCCCTACCCGGGCACGTGGCAGCTGTCGGTCGACGTCCGGCTCAGCGACTTCGAGCAGGACGTCCTCACCGGCCAAATCCCCATCAAATAGGGCGACCCACTACGGTCCCCGGGCATGAGCGCCAGCGACCTGTTCTCGATCGCCGGAAAGACCGCCCTCGTCACCGGTGGGTCGCGGGGCATCGGCCTCATGATCGCCCGGGGCTTCGTCGAGGCCGGGGCCAAGGTCTACATCTCCAGCCGCAAGGCCGAGGTGTGCGAGGAGGTCGCCGCCGAGCTGTCGAAGGTCGGCGAGGCCCACGCGCTGCCCGCCAACCTGTCGACCGAGGACGAGTGCCGCCGCCTCGCCGACGAGATCGCCGCCCGCGAGGACCGGCTCCACATCCTCGTCAACAACGCCGGCGCCACCTGGGGCGCCCCCATGGCCGACTTCGACGAGGCCGCCTGGGAGCGGGTGCTGTCCCTCAACGTGAAGGGCGTGTTCCACCTCACCAAGTTCCTGCGGCCGCTGCTGGAGAAGGCCGGCACCGAGGAGGACCCCGGGCGGGTCATCAACATCGGGTCGATCGACGGCATCCGCGTGCCCGCCCTCGAGACCTACTCGTACTCGGCGTCGAAGGCGGCCGTGCACCAGCTCACCCGGCACCTCGCCCGGCAGATGGCGCCCCGGGTCACCGTCAACGCCATCGCCCCCGGGCCGTTCGAGTCGAAGATGATGGCCGCCACCCTGAACGCGTTCGGCGACCAGATCGCCGCCAGCGTGCCCCGCAAGCGCATCGGTGAGCCCGACGACATGGCCGGCACCGCCATCTTCCTCAGCTCGCGGGCCGGCGCCTACCTCACCGGCGCGGTCATCCCCGTGGACGGCGGCCTGACGACGGTCTGAGCGCGGGCAGAGGCGGGCGCCCATGCCGTACCCCGGAGCCGATCCGTCCACCGCCGCGGCCGCGGCGGCCCGGCTGTCCCGGCGGCGCATGGTGCGCCGCGCCGTCCCGCCCCCGCCGCCGGCGGCGACGTCCGGCGGGCGTGGCGACCGGACGCTGTGGGTGCCCGGGACCGAGCACTTCGCCGCCCGGCCGGACCTCGACCCCTACCTCGTGCTCATGGAGCCCGACCACCCGGCGTTCGTCGACCTCGGGCGGCTCCTGTGGACGCTGGTCGCCACCCAGTGGAGCTGGATCGACCGCCGGGTGGAGAACGTGTCGCTGTCGGGCGAGCGGAGCTTCCGGCGGCACATGTCGATCGACTGCCGGGTCCCTCCCGCCGTGGTCGACCTGGCCGAAGAGCTGGGCTTCACCCGGTTCTTCGTGCCGCTGCGGTTCGTCACCAAGCAGCCGCTGCTCGCCTTCGACCTCCGGCTCGGCGAGCGGTCCGTCCCGCTCCTCACCCGGCGGCAGAACACGATGGCCTGCCAGGCGGTGCTGCGGGCGGCGCTCGAGGACGCCGACCTCCCGATCAACGCCGACGTCGTGACCGCCATCGAGCACGTCTGCTCCGACGAGCGGCCGGGCGCCGAGCACACGCTCCGGCTGCTGGAGCTCACCGAGGCCGGGCGACCGGGCGTCGACGCCACGCCGCTCGAGCTGGCGCACTGGGCGGTCACGACGCTCGACACCAACTACCTGCTGCTCGCCGACGTCGGCCTCGGCGAGCTGCGCCGCCGCAACATCTTCAAGGTCACCCAGGAGGTCGGCCCGACGATGCGGGGCATGCAGGAGCTGCCGCTGCGGTCGGGGATCGCCTGGCAGCCCACGTCGTTCGTGTTCGAGACGCCGTCGGTGACCGCCACCTCCAGCTACCACTTCCAGTTCGAGGCCCCCGACGGCCTCGTCGTCGCGGGCGGCGGGCTGTTCGGGCGGGTCGACGGCGTGCCGGAGCGGCTGACCTTCGGCACCACCGCCGTGCAGGGCTCGGTGCTGGGCCTGCACGCCGCCGCCGACGACGTGCCACCGGCCGACGACTACCACGCCGAGGTGCTGGTGCGGCCCTCGCCCGACGGGCTCCTGCGCTCCAGCGCCGTCAGCGCCTGCTTCTCCACGGTGCTGCTGGTGCTGGCCGCGCTGCTCGCCGACCGCATCGAGCAGACCGAGGTCGACGCCTCCACCGCGCTGCTGCTCGTGCTCCCGGGCGTCGTGTCGACCTTCCTGGCCCGGCCGGGCGAGCACTACTGGGTCTCGCGCCTGCTCCGGGGCGTGCGGGTGCTGACGCTGATCAGCGCCGTGACCGTCTACCTGGCGGCCGCCACCCTGGTCACCGGTGTGGCGCCCGGCGGGTCGCTCCGCGCGCTGTGGGCGGTCTTCGCGGTGATCTCCGCGGTCCCGTCGGTGGCGCTGGTCGTGGCCAGCCGGCGGGGCGGCCTGTACGGCTGGTCGTGACCCGGGCGTTGGTACGATCGGGTCGGAACGAGTGGCACTCCCAAGGGGCCGTCCGACGATGACAGACAGAGTGCAGCCGTCGCCCTCGTCCACGGATGAGCGGGTGAGCCGTGACGGTGCGGCGGTCGAGGCCAAGGCGGCCTCGTCCCCGGCGTGGCGGCGCCGCTTCCTGGGCGACGTCCACGTCGGCGTCCTGGCCGGAAACGCCCGCCAGGTGCCGGGCACCGGCACGGCGCACGGCGAGAAGGCCATCGCCAAGGCGATGAGCGACGTGCTCGACCGCGTCCGCCGCAGCATCCGCGAGCGGCGGGCCACGCCGAAGCCCCACCCGTCGCCCCGGGCGTAGGGCCTCGGCGCGGCCCACTCTCCGGTCTCGGCTCTCGGCTCTCGGCTCTCGGTCTCAGCTGGAGGCGGGCGGCGCCGCGTCCTCGGCGGGGGCCGTCTCGGTCGCCTCCGCCGCCGCGTCCGTCGACGCGCCGTCCTCGGTGTCGGGTGACGCCGGCGTGTCGTCCTTGCCGCCCCGGACGAACAGCACCACGGCCAGCACGGCGACGGCGGCCAGGCCGGCGAGCAGCAGGACGAGCGCGAGCACGCTGCTGTCGTCGTCGTCCTCGTCGTCGGCTGCGGCGGCCGCCGTGTCGTCGGCGCCGTCGTCGCTGCCGGTGCCGGCGCTGCTGCCGTTGCTGCTGCCGTCGCCGGTGCTCGTGCCGTCGTCGGCGACCTGCTGGGTGGTCTCCCCGGTGCCGGGCGGGTCGACCGACTCGAACCGCACGGTCCACTCACCCGGGTCGGTCATCGGCACCGCACCCTGGTAGATCCCCTCACCGCTCTGCTGGAGCGTCACCGGCTCGCCCTCCTCGCCGTCGGGGCCGATCGGCGTGGCGGTCACCTCGGCGTCGTTGACCGGGGCGCCGGAGGCGTCGGTGACGCTGACGAAGTAGTGCGTCGACCCGGGGCCCGGGTGGGCCTGGTCGACGGTGATCGAGGCGTCGCCCTCCTGGGCGCCGGCGGGCGAGGCGGCGAGGCCGACCCCGGCCAGGGCCACCGCAGCGGCGAGCAGCGTGGCGCGCACGGTTCGAGTCCACATGCGGGGCGAGGCTACGACGGTGGCGGCGCTACCGGCGTCGCAGCCAGTCGGACCAGGGCGTTCACCGCCCCGGCGGCCGCCGGCGTGCCGCCCTTCTCGCCCTCGTTGGTGACGGCGACGGCCCGCAGGGGGCTCGCCCAGAGCGCCGCCTTCGACTCGGCCGCCCCGACGAACCCGACGGGCAGGCCGACCACGGCGGCGGGGCGGAGGCGGCCGGCGGCGTGGAGGCGCAGAACCTCCTCCAGGGCGGTGGGCGCGTTGCCGACCACCCACAGGGCCCCGTCGGGGTGGCGCTCGGCGGCGAGGCGGATGGCGGCGGCCGACCGGGTGTCGCCGGGCGGGGCGACCGGCACCTCGTCGAGCAGGCACTGCGCCTGCGGGAGGCGGGTGAGGCCGACGCGCAGCATGTGGGCATCGCAGACGACCGGGGCCCCGGCCCGCAGCGCGGCCACGGCGGCGGCGACCGCGTCGGGCCCGATCCGCAGCGACGTGGCGAACTCCAGGTCGGCGGTGCTGTGGATCACCCGGGCGACGACGTCGCGGGCGCCGGACGGCCAGGCCGACAGGTCGACCCGCTCGGCCAGGATCCGGTAGCTCTCGACCTCGATCGGGTGGACCTGGCTCGTGGTCACCTCGGGCCTCCGGCGGGGACGGGTCGGGGCGTCGGTGCGGACGTCGCCACCGGCGAGATGGCGTCGACCGGGCACACCTCGATGCACGCCCAGCAGTCGGTGCAGCGGGCGTCGACGACGGCGGGGCGCCGGGGCGCCGGCCGCAGGGCCCGCGGTGGGCAGGTGGCGAGGCACAACCCGCAGGCCGTGCAGGAGGCGGCGACAGCGACGGTCACGGGCCCGTCGCCTTGTAGCCCCGGGGCGTGACCATGCGGTCGCCGACCCACCGGGTGGTCGACGCGCCCACCACCACCAGCGACAGCATGCCGACGGCGGTGGGGTCGAGCTCGGCCAGCGTGGTCCGCAGCACGTGCTCGCGGCCGGGACGGCCGACGTCGGTCACCACGGCGACCGGGCAGTCGGCGGGCCGGTGCGCGGCCAGCAGGTCGACGGCCCGGGGCAGCTGCCACGTCCGCCGCTGCGACCGGGGGTTGTAGAACGACACCACCAGGTCGCCCTCGGCCACGGCGCGGACGCGGCGCTCGATGACCTCCCACGGCGTCAGCAGGTCGGACAGCGACACGGCGGCGTGGTCGTGGCCCAGCGGGGCGCCCAGGACCGCGGCCGCGGCGTGGGCGGCGGTGATGCCCGGGACGATCGTGACCGGGGGGTCGCCGTGCTCGGGCGCCAGCTCGCAGACGAGCGAGGCCATGGCGAAGATGCCCGGGTCGCCGGAGCACACCAGCGCCACCCGGTGGCCGGCGGCGGCCCGGCGGAGGGCGTCGGCGCAGCGGTCGGCCTCGGCGCCGATGGGGGACCGGACCACCTCGTGGCGGGGTTCGAGCAGGTCGGCGGCCAGGTCGACGTAGAGGTCGTAGCCGACGACGACGTCGGCGCCCCGGACGGCCGCGGCCGCGGCC
>DATCLV010000334.1:0-1903 GCA_036563745.1 Acidimicrobiales bacterium
GAGAAGGCCCGGCCGGCTCCGGTGACCAGCACGACCCCGATGCGGTCGTCGACCGCGGCCTCGGCGAGGGACCGGGCGACGGCACCGTAGAGCGCCTCGTCGAAGGCGTTGCGCGCGTGCGGTCGGTCGAGCGTCAGGCGACGGATCCCGCCGGCGTCGTCGACGCCGAGCGGCGGCCTCGGGTGGGGGTCAGCGGTCATGGTCGTTTGCCTCCGATCCACAGAATACTATAGCGTATAGCAGTGGACATGACCGATCGAGCAGCTTCCGGACCGGCCGCCGACGACGGCGCCCGCGAGGTCCTGTACGAGGTGCGCGACCACGTCGCCACCGTCACGCTCAACCGCCCGGAGCGACGCAACGCCATCACGGCGTCGATGCTCGGCCGGCTGACGGCGGCCCTCCTCCGCGCCGACCGCGACCCCGACGTGCGGGTCGTCCTCCTCACCGGCGCCGGCCGGGGCTTCTGCGCCGGCCTCGACCTGAAGGACGCCACGACCGGCTCGGGGATCGGGAGCCGCGGCCAGCGCATCGACCGGCCCACGACCCGCGACCTGCCCACGGTCGTGCTCCACCAGATGGACACCCCGGTCATCGGCGTGCTGAACGGTGCCGCCGCCGGCTACGGCTTCGACCTCGCCCTGGGCTGCGACCTGCGTCTCCTCGCCGCCTCGGCCACGCTGCTGCCGGCCTTCACCCGCATCGGTGTGGTCCCGGAGTCCGGCGGCACCTGGTACCTGCCCCGCCTGGTCGGCTGGGCGCGAGCCGCCGAGATCGCCTACCTCGCCGAGGACATCCCGGCGGCCGAGGCCGAGCGCCTCGGGCTGGTCAACCGCGTCGTCCCCGACGACGAGCTCACCGCCGAGGCCGCCCGCTGGGCCGCCCGGATCGCCGCCAACGCACCGCTCGCCGTCAGCGCCACGAAGCGGCTCTTCCGCCACGGCCTGACGGCGGACTTCGAGGGCCACACCCACCACGTCCTGCTCCAGATGCTCCACCTGATGGGTTCGAGCGACTTCCGGGAAGGGCTCGCCGGCGCCGTCGACCGGCGGCGCCCCCGGTTCGTCGGCGCCTGACCCGCACCCCGATGGCCGACCTCCGATCGATCGTGGCCGACCTGGCCGACGAGCACGCCGACCTCGACGCCGTGGTCGCCGCCCTGCCGTCCCCGGCCTGGACCCGACCCACGCCCGCCGAGGGCTGGACGATCGCCGACCAGATCGGCCACCTCGCCTACTTCGACGAGCGAGCCGTCGCCGCGCTGCGGGACCCCGACGGGTTCCGAGCCCACGTGGCCGAGGTCCACGCCGCGCCCGGTGCGCACGCGGAGGCCGACGTCGAGCGGGCGCGCGCACTGGCGCCGCCCGAGCTGCTGACGTGGTGGCGGGACGCGCGCCGACATCTGCTCCGGGCCCTGGCCGGCGAGGTGCCGGCGCGCGTTCCCTGGTACGGCCCCGACATGAGCGTCGCCAGCCTGGTGTCGGCCCGGCTGATGGAGACGTGGGCGCACGGTCAGGACGTCGTCGACGCCCTCGGCCGGTCACGCACCCCGACGGCCCGCCTCCGCCACGTCTGCCACCTCGGTGTCCGGGCCCTCCCGTTCAGCTACACGAACCGGGGCCTGCCCGTCCCCGAGGCGCCGGTCCGTGCCGAGCTCGTGGCCCCCGACGGGTCGACGTGGCGCTTCGGGGACCCGGCGGCGACCGACGTGGTGTCCGGCGCCGCCGTCGACTTCGCCCTCGTCGTCACCCAGCGCCGCCACCGCGACGACACCACGCTGCGAGCCGCGGGCCCGGTGGCGGACCAGTGGCTCTCGATCGCCCAGGCGTTCGCCGGCCCGCCGGGGCCCGGCCGGGCGCCGACCCGACCACCCGACGACCGAGAAGGGACCACGGCATGCGAC
>DATCLV010000342.1:0-2827 GCA_036563745.1 Acidimicrobiales bacterium
CGTCGACACCGAGTCGCTGCGCCTGTCCACCGAGCTGTGGGAGGCCGTCGCCCGCGACTTCCTGGGCGGCTGACGCCGCCCAGGGTCACGGTCTCGTCGGCCGGCCGGGTGGCGGCTCAGTCGAGCAGCTCGAACGACGACGCGATCGCGTCGAAGTCGGCCTCGTGGGCGTCGACGTCGCCGCTGGCGAAGTTGACGACCCACAGCTGGTCGTCGATCACCACCGAGTACTGGACGCCGGAGGCGCCGAGCGACGCGTCGTAGTCGAACTCGATCCGCACGCCGTCGCCGCCGGCCAGCGTGAACGGCTCGTCGCTGGTGACGGTGGCGCCCACGACGCCGATGCCGTTGCGCACCTCGGCGACGAACTCGTCGTAGCTGAGCTCGCCGGCGCCCGGGGTGGCGGTGGAGTTGATGTTGACGTTGGTGACGAAGTTGCTCGCCCCCACCTCGTCGGCCACGACGCCGTAGAAGACGATCGCCCGGGGCAGCGTGCCGACGGCCTGCTGGATGAGGTCGGCCTTGCCCGGGTCGTCGGGGAACATCTCGCTGCCGGCCGAGGAGAGGTCGCCGTGGAGGGACGCGTAGGCCCAGCTGTCCGGCATCGTGATGGCGTAGCCGGCCTCCTCGTCGACGAACGCGTTCGGGTCGGACGGCGTGCTGCCGCCGTCGTCCGGCTCGGTGTCGTCGGTGGTGTCGTCGGAGGTGTCGTCCGGGGCCGTGGTCTCGGTCGTCTCCTCGGTGTCGTCGGTGCCGGTGGCCGTGTCGCCGTCGTCGTCGTCACCACCGGAGGTGACCGCCACGCCGATGATGGCCGCCACCAGCAGGACCACCGCCCCGAAGAGGGCGATCATCGGCCACCGCTTGTCCGGGGACGACCCGGGCCCGCCGGGCGCACCGGGTGCCCCGGGCGGGCCGGCGGCGTACTGCGGCTGCTGCCAGCCGCCGGCGGCGGGGCCTTGGGGCTGCTGGCCCGGGGGCTGGCCCGGGGCACCGCCCCAGCTGGGCGTCGGGGTCGGCTGGGTCGGCTGGGCCGGCGGTGGCGGCTGCTGGCCGGGCGGGGGGTAGCCCGGCGGAGGCGGCGGCGCGCCACCCCCGTAGGGACCCGGCGGGTCGCCGCCGGGACTGTGCCATCCGGAATCTGTCATCAGGGCCCCACTCCTGTCGCCTGTCTAACCTCGGTCCCCTATGTCTATCCGAGCGGTGGTCTTCGACTTCGGCGGGGTCATCCTCACGAGCCCGTTCGAGGCGTTCGCTCGCTACGAGGCCGAGGCCGGGCTGCCGCCCGGGTTCATCCGGCAGCTCAACGCCACGAACCCCGACAGCAACGCCTGGGCGCGGCTGGAGCGCAGCGAGGTCGACGTGGCCGGGTTCGTCGAGCTGTTCGAGGCGGAGGCCGCGGCCGCCGGCCACCGGGTCGACGGCGACGCCGTGCTGGCCTGCCTGAGCGGGCGGCTGCGGCCGGAGATGGTGGAGGCCCTGCGGCGCTGCCACGAGCGGCTGTCGACGGCGCTGCTCACCAACAACTTCGTGGCCGGCGGCCGGGGCGACGGCGCCGGGCCCGGCACGGATCACGGGCCCAGCACCGACGGACCGCACGCCCCCGGTCGCTTCGCCGAGGTGCTCGAGCACTTCGACGTGATCGTCGAGTCGAGCCAGGTCGGGCTGCGGAAGCCCGATCCGGCCATCTACCGGCTGGTGTGCGAGAAGCTCGGCGTCGAGCCGCACGAGGCGGTGTTCCTCGACGACCTCGGCGTCAACCTCAAGCCCGCGCGGGCCATGGGGATGACCACGATCAAGGTGGTCGACCCCCATGACGCCCTGCGGGAGCTGGAGGCCGTGGTCGGCTTCCCGCTCCTCGATCCGGCCTAGGCCGAGAGCTCGGCCCTCCGGTCTGGCGGCTCAGGCCCGGCCGAACTCGACCTGGAGCTTCTCGTACTCCTCGCCGGTGTCCTCCCAGGTCTCGAAGGCGATCACGCCCATCTCGGTGAACTTCTGGCGCAGCCAGGCGTCACCGGCGTCGAGCAGGCCCAGCTTCTTGCAGTTGGGCACGATCTTCGAGAACAGCATCTGCTGGAACATCTGGCGGCCCGGGTCCTGCTGGACCAGCGGGATGATGTCGCGGGGGTTGATCTCCATCCGCTCCCACACCTCCTGCTGGAGGAAGCGGTCGCGCATGCGGATGGCGGCCTCGAACGCGAACTCCTGGCGCTCCCGGATCTCCGCCTTCGTCAGCTCGGTGTAGTACTCCTTCAGGCTCAGCACGCCGAAGGCCACGTGGCGGGCCTCGTCGGCCATGACGTAGCGGAGCAGCTGCTTGAGCAGCGGGTCCGGCGTCATCTGCTGCATGAAGCCGAAGGCGGCGAGCGCGAGGCCCTCGACCATGATCTGCATGCCCAGGTAGGTCATGTCCCACCGGCTGTCGTTGATGATGTCGTCGAGCAGCATCTTCAGGTGGGCGTTGATCGGGTAGTGGCCCTCGTGCTTCTCGTCGAGGTACTTGGCGAACACCTCGACGTGCCGGGCCTCGTCCATCACCTGGGTGGCGGCGTAGTACTTTGCGTCGATCCACGGGACCGTCTCGACGATCTTCGCCGTGCACAGCAGGGCGCCCTGCTCACCGTGCATGAACTGGCTCAGCGTCCAGTTGTCGGACTCGATCGAGAAGCGGTTGAAGTCGTCGTCGGAGAACTTCTCGAACGGCGAGCCGGTGAGGTCGGCACGCATGTCGGCGAACTGCATCCGCTGGAGCTCGGCGTTCTTGACCAGGTCGACCTCGGTGTCCCAGGGCAGGTCGGTCTCACCGTTCCACTGCGAGTGCTTGGCC
>DATCLV010000384.1:0-4028 GCA_036563745.1 Acidimicrobiales bacterium
GGCCAACGCCGTCCGCCACACGCCGCCCGGGGGCGAGGTGACGGTCACGGTCGAGGCCGCCGGTGCCGGGGACGACCGGGGCGGGGGCGGGGTGCGGGTCACCGTGGCCGACGGCGGCCCCGGCTTCCCGCCCGACCAGCTGGCCCACGTGTTCGAGCGGTTCACCCGGTCGGTCGACTCCCGGGGCAGCGGCCTCGGTCTGTCGATCGTGCGCGACCTGGTCGAGGCCCACGGCGGCCGGGTCGCCGCCGCCAACCGCCCGGAGGGCGGTGCCACCGTGACCTTCAGCCTCCCCGGCGGAGATCCCCTCGCGTAGGTCTACGCTGTAGACCATGATTCGCGTGGGTCTCCAACTCCCGAACTTCACGTTCCCCGACCGCCCCACCGCCGAGCTGTTCGACATCGTCGCCGACGCCGCCCGTGCCGCCGAGGAGTCGGGCTTCGACACGGTCTTCGTCATGGACCACTTCTTCCAGCTCCCCATCCTCGGCCGGCCCGAGCAGGAGATGCTGGAGTCGTACACCCTGCTCGGCGCCCTCGCCGCCCGGACCGAGCGCGTCAACCTGGCCACCCTGGTCACCGGCGTCACCTACCGGAACCCGGCGCACCTGGCCAAGGCCGTCACGACGCTCGACGTCGTGTCGAAGGGCCGGGCCATCCTCGGCATCGGCGCCGCCTGGTTCCAGGAGGAGCACGACGCCCTCGGCTTCGAGTTCCCCAGCACCCGGGTGCGCTTCGAGATGCTGGAGGACGCCCTCCACATCTGCCGCCGCATGTTCACCCAGCGGCAGGCGAGCTACGAGGGCACGCACTTCTCGATCAAGGACGCCTGGAGCTCCCCGCAGCCGGTGCGGGAGGGCGGGCCGCCGATCCTCATCGGTGGCAACGGCGAGCAGCGCACCCTGCGCCTCGTCGCCGAGCACGCCGACGCGTCGAACCTCATCTGCGGCTTCGACGAGATCCCGCGCAAGCTCGAGGTGCTCGACCGGCACTGCGCCGACGTCGGCCGCGACCGGCGCGAGATCGGCGTGTCGATGCTCGGCACGTGCATCATCGGGCCCACCCACGAGGCCGCCGTCGCCACCCTGTCCGACCTCGTGGGCAGCCGCGGCGTCGACCCGAGCACGCTCCCGCTCGACGACATCCCCCAGCTGCGGAAGCTGTTCCCCCGCTTCGTCATCGGCGCCCCCGACGAGGTGACCGAGCAGGTGGCGGAGCTGCTGGCGCTGGGCCTCGACGGGGTCGTCTTCAACATGCCCACCCAGACCGACGACCCCGAGGCGATCGCGCTGGCCGGCCGGGCGATCACGGCCGCCCACGGGTAGCCGGGCGGGTCGGTCGGGTCGGTCGGGTCGGTCGGAGGACGACAGGTGGGTGCGCCGCGGCGGCTGAGCGCCGATCGCATCGTCGCCGCGGCGCTCACCGCCGCCGAGGCCGGGCCGCTCACCATGCGGGCCGTCGCCCGGGAGGCGGGGTGCGACCCCATGGCGATCTACCGGCACTTCCCCAACCGGGCGGCGCTGCTCGACGCCGCCGGCGACCTGGCGCTGGCCGACGTCGAGCTGCCCGACGACCCCCGGTGGGACGACCGCATCGTCGAGCTCTACGCCCGGGTCCGGGCGGCGGTGCTGCGGCGGCCCGGCCTGGCGCCGGAGTTCGTGGCCCGCCCGCCCCTCGGCGAGCACGCCGCCCGGGTCAGCCGGGCGACCGCCGCCGCGCTGCGGGAGGGCGGGGCGAACGGGCGACAGGTGGTCGGCGCCCTCCAGGTGCTGCAGAGCTACCTGGGCGCCAACATCGCCCAGGCCGTCGCGCCCCGCGACCAGCAGGCCCGGGCCACCGAGGTCGGCCGGGCGATGGGCCGGGCCGGCGAGCACCTGCTGGTGAACGGGTCGGAGGAGCTGCTGCGCTACGGCGTGCGGGTGATCGCCCGGGGCGCGGTGGTCCCGGTGGCCCCGGCATGATGGACGGCATCGCCGACGCTGCCGATCCTGCCGACGCCGCCGACCCGCTGCGGGTGCTCGTCCTGTCCGACACCCACCTCCACGACGACCTGTCGAAGCTGCCCGCGCCTGTCTGGGACGAGGTCGACGCGGCCGACGTCGTCCTCCACGCCGGCGACGTCGTCACCCCGCACCTGCTCGACGAGCTGCGGGCCCGGCGGCCGCTCCACGCCGTGCTCGGCAACAACGACCGGACGCTCGTGGGGCAGCTGCCCGACCGCCTCGACCTGGAGCTGGGCGGCCTGCGGGTGGGGATGGTCCACGACGCCGGGGCCCGGGCCGGCCGCCCCGCCCGGCTGCGGCGCTGGTTCCCGGCCGCCGACGTGGTGGTGTTCGGCCACAGCCACGAGCCGGTCGACGAGGAGGGCGTCGACGGCCAGCGCCTGTTCAACCCCGGCTCGGCCGTCCAACGCCGCCGCCAACCCCACCGCACGTTCGGCATCCTCGAGATCGCGGCCGGCACCCTGACCCGCCACGAGATCGTCCCCCTCCCCTGAGCCGAACCTGCCCCACCCCCGAACCTGCCCCCGAAACGGGGAGCCTGCGCCCCGTTTCGGGGGCAGGTTCGGCGAAGGGGCAGAAGCGGGGCGGTCAGTCCTGCAGCACCGCCAGGACGTTGCCGGCGGGGTCGGTGAACCAGGCGATGTCCGGGCCGTGGCCCCGCATCACGCCCTTGTCGTCCTGGGGCATGCCGTCGTAACGCTCGAAGGTGACGCCGCGGGCGGCGAGGCCGTCGACGGCGGCGTCGATGTCGGCCACCGGGAAGTTGAGGATCGTGTAGTCGGCCGGGCGGTGGTCCGGCTTCGGGTAGACGAGCACCGGGTTGCCCCCGGCGATGTGGAGCCGGAGCATCCCGTTCTCCTCGGTGACGTCCAGGCCGAGCATGTCGGCGTAGAACGCCCGAGCCGCCGGGATGTCGTCGACGGCGAGGCCGCTGAAGGCCTTGGTGTCCTTGAACATGGGGGTACGACTACCCGGAGGCCTCGAACTCATCGGTCCGACGACCCACCCCCGAACCTGCCCCACCCCCGAACCTGCCCCCGAAACGGGGAGCCTGCTCCCCGTTTCGGGGGCAGGTTCGGCGAGGGGGGCAGCCGTCAGCTCTCGGCGAGGAGGTTCTTCGACCTCACGAGGTCGACGCTGAGGGTCCGGTAGCCGCCCTCGTCGAACAGGACCGTCATCGTGTCGCCCTCGTAGGCGAGCACCCGGCCGGCGCCCCACGACCCGTGGGTCACCCGGCTCTCCAGCGGGAACGGCACGTCGCCGTCCCGGCCGGCCGCCGGTCGCTCGCCGCTCCGGGGGCCGGTGCAGTTGTCGCAGCGGCCGCAGTCGACCTCGACGGCCTGGCCGAAGTACGCGAGGACCAGCTTCCACCGGCACGACCGGGCGTCCAGGTAGCGCTCCATCATCGTGGCCCGGGTGGCGTCGGCGCTGCCGGCCTGGAACCGGCGGGCGCCGCCGTTGCGCCGGGCGTGGAACACGACCGCCTCGGCCGGCTCCCCGTCGCGGCCCGCCCGGCCGAACTCCTGGTAGTAGCTGTCGAGCGACTCGGGTGCGTCGGCGTGCAGCACGAACCGGACGCCCGGGGCGTCGATCCCCATGCCGAACGCCGTGGTGGCGGTGACCACCACCGGCGTCCCGCCGGTGAACCGCTCGTGGACGGCGTGGCGGCGCCGGGCGGTCATCCCGGCGTGGTAGGCGGCCGCCGGTCGGCGGCGGGTGCCGAGCCGGCGGGCCAGGTCGTCGGCGTCGCGGCGGGTGGCCACGTAGACGATGCCGGTGCCGTCGAGCTCCGCCACCCGGGCCACCAGCGCCTCCTGGGCCTGGTCGCGGTCGCCGCTGGTCTCGACGGCCAGGTGGATGTTGGGGCGGTCGAACCCGGCCACCACGACCACCGGGTCGTCCATGCCGAGCCGCTCGACGATCTCCTCCCGCACCGGGGGCGACGCGGTGGCGGTGAGCGCCAGCACCTGCGGCCCGCCCAGCTGCTCGATCAGCGCCCCCAGCTCCAGGTAGTCGGGCCGGAAG
>DATCLV010000385.1:0-3029 GCA_036563745.1 Acidimicrobiales bacterium
GCCGATCTTCGTCGACGGGGAGCCGGTCCGCCGCCTCGTCGGCGCCCGCGGCAAGGCCCACCTCCTCGCCGACGTGGCCGACGTCCTCGACGCCTGACCGGTGTCAGCCGACCCGGAGGGTGACGCAGTCGACGGCGTCACCCTCCCGGCACCGGTGCCGCAGCTGCTCCAGCCGGCGCCGGGTGCGGGCCAGCTCGGCGAGCCGCCCGATCGTGCAGGTGGCCATCGCCGCCCACGCCACGGGCCGTACCCCGGTACGGGGTCAAGCCTCCGCGGCCGGCGCCCGGCACCATCCGCGGCCGGCACCGCACGGACGGCGATCCTGTCACCATGGCCGCCGACGACGCGCCCACCCCCGACCCCGCAACCGGCGTCCCCCGGGACGAGGACGCCGACGCCGCCACCGTCGACACCGATCACCGCCCGCCGCGCCGGCACCGCTGGGCCCGCCGGCTCCTGATGGCGGCCGGGGTCCTGGTCGTCGTGCTCGTCGTCGCCGGCGCCCTGTTCCTGGTGCTCACCCGCAACCCCGAGCCCGACGACTTCTACACGCCGCCCGACGACCTCCCCGACGAGCCCGGCACGGTCCTGCGCTCGGAGCCCTTCGACCACGGCCTCCCACCGGGCACCCGGGGCTGGCGGGTCCTGTACACGTCCACCGACGAGGACGGCGACCCGATCGCGGTGAGCGGCCTCGTCCTCGCGCCCCGGGAGGCACCCGACGGGCCCCGGCCGGTGCTGGCCTGGGCCCACGGCACCACCGGCATCGCCCGGCCCTGCGCCCCCTCGCTCACCGACCGGCCGCTGGAGGGCATCCCCGACCTGTCGGGCGCGATCGAGCGGGGCTGGGTGGTCGCCCTCACCGACTACCCCGGGCTCGGGACGCCGGGGCCGCACCCCTACCTCGTCGGGGACAGCGAGGGACGGGCGGTCCTCGACTCGGTGCGCGCCGCCCACGAGCTCGACACCGGCGTCGACCTGACCGACGACTACGTGATCTGGGGCCACTCGCAGGGCGGGCACGCCGCCCTGTTCGCGGGGCAGCTCGCCGCCGACCACCTGCCGGAGCACGACCTCGCGGGGGTGGCCGCCATCGCCCCGGCCACCCGCCTGGCCGACAACCTGGCCGCCATCGAGGGCAGCGAGATCGGCAACGTGCTGTCGATCTTCGCCGTCGAGGCGTGGACCCGCTACTACGACGGCCTCGACACGGATGTCCTCGTGCCGCGGGCCCGCCGGCCGGCGGAGCGGATCGCCGCCGCCTGCATCAACCAGCCGTCGCGCTTCCGGCTCCTGGTCGACGCCTTCACCCTGCCCCGGACCGTCACGGCCCGGCCGATCGCCGACGACCCGGACTGGAAGGGCCCGCTCGCCGCGAACGCCCCCGACCCCGGCGGCATCGCCGCCCCGGTGCTCGTGGCCCAGGGCCTGGCGGACGAGGTGGTGGCCCCGGAGGTCACCGAGGGCTGGGTGGCCGACCGGTGCGCGGCGGGGGCGCCGACCGACTTCCGGACCTACCCCGGTCTCGACCACCTGAGCGTCGTCGACCCGGCCGGCGACGCCGCGCTGGCCTGGTCGGCGGAGCGGCTGGCCGACGACGGTGACGGCGACGGTGACGGCGATGAGGCCGACAGCGGCGACAGCGGCGCCACCCCGTCGGGCTGCCCGCCGGCGGCCACCGTCAGCCGGTGACGCCGTCCCAGAAGACCTCGACCTCGGTGCCGTCGGGGTCCCAACACCGGAAGCTCACGTAGTCCTCGTCGGGCCGGAGGTCCTCCACCTCGCCGACCCGGCCGCCCGCCGCCGTGAGGCGGTCGTGCAGCCCGGTGACGACCTCGGGCGCCGCCACCCCGAAGCCCAGGTGGAACCCGTCGGGCAGCGGCTGGTGCCGCTCGACCGGGACCACGGCCAGCAGGAACCCCTCGTCGTTGCGGAGGAAGTAGCCGCCCTCGGCCTCGAACGCCAACCGGAACCCGAAGTGCTGCTCGTAGAACGAGCGGCACGCCGCGGCGTCCCGGACCCGCAGGTTCAGATGGTTGATGTCCATGGCCCAAAAGCCTGCCCGACCGGCGGCGGGCCGCTCCCCGGGCGGAGCGCTCAGGGGCGGTGCAGGGGGAGGCGGACGCTGAACCGGCAGCCGCCGTCCTCGTTGCGGACGCTGATGTCGCCCTGGTGGGCGGTGACCAGGCCACGGGCGATGGCGAGCCCGAGCCCGGCACCTCCCGACGTCGGCGCCCCACCCGCCCCGTTCGACCCGGTCGCCCCGTTCGACCCGGGCGCCCCGTGCGCCCCGGGCGATCCGCCGGCGGCGCCCGACCCCGCCGACCCGCCCGGCGTGCGGGCGGCGTCACCCCGGAAGGCGAGGTCGAACACTCGGTCGAGGTCGTCGTCGGGGATGCCGCCGCACCCGTCGTGCACGGCGACCTCGGCCCGCCCGTCGGTGACGGTCACCACGACCTCCACCTCCCCGCCCGGCGGCGTGTGGCGGATGGCGTTGTCGAGCAGGTTGTGCACGACCCGGGTCAGCTCCGGCGCCGACCCCCGCACCACCAGGCCGCCGCCGGCGTCGGTGCGCCCGCGGAGGCGGACGCCCCGGGCGCCGGCCAGGGCGGCGGCCGCGGCCACGGCGTCGGACACCAGCTCGTCCAGCGGCACCGGGTCGAGGGCGAGCTGGAGCGCGTCGGCGTGGATGCGGGACAGCTCGAACAGGTCGTCGACCATGCCGGCCAGCCGGTCGGTCTCCTCTCGGATCTGCGCGTGGTACCGCTTCATGGTCTCGGTGTCGTCGATGATGCCGTCCTCGAGCGCCTCCGCCATCGCGCGGATGCCGGCGAGCGGCGTGCGCAGGTCGTGGCTCACCCAGGCGACCAGCTCCCGCCGGCTGGCCTCGAGCGCCCGCTCCCGCTCGTTCGCGCGGGCCAGCCGCCCGTACGCGTCGGCCACCGCGTCGGACAGCGCGGCCAGCTCGGCGGGCAGCGGGCGCGGCGGCGGTACGTACCGGCCGGTGCCGGCGGCGTCCCGTACGGCGC
>DATCLV010000386.1:0-4767 GCA_036563745.1 Acidimicrobiales bacterium
GCCGTCGCCGTCACCGTCGCCCGGGCCGGGGCGCAGCTCGTAGACCCGCTCGGGCGGGGTGGCCGGGTCGAGGGCGCGGATGCCGTGGTCGACCAGCTCGGCCTGGCGGGGGAGCGCCGGGCTGGCCATCACCGCCGTCGAGGCCGTCACCAGCACCTGCCGGGGCTGGGCCGCCCGCAGCAGGGCTCGTGCCCGGGCGCGGGCCGAGCCGCCGAGCGTCGAGCCCCGGGGGTCGGCCTCGCCGGTGCACAGCGCCATGCGGGGCGGCGCCGAGCGGAGGGCCCGCGCCACCTGGACGGCGGCGAGGGCGGCGTCGCCGGCGATGTGGAAGCGGGCGGCGAGCGTCGAGGGCGGGCCGGCGGGGTCGTCGACGAGCGCCCCGCCGGCGTCCCGGACCACCCGGTGGGCCACCTCGGCCGGACGGTTCCCGGTCGCGCCGGGGTCGTCCGGGGCGAACTCGATCAACAGGAACGTCAGGACATCGGACAAAACGGCCTCTCCGCCAGCCCCTCGAATGTACGCGGCGTGGCCACGGGCGGCCGCCTCCGCCACGCGGTTCCTCTACCGAGCCACACCATGACCCTCAGGTCAAGTGTTCGCGCCAGGAAACCCGGAGCGCGCTGACGACCGCGCGGTGCAGCCGACCGGTCACAGGATGGAGGGGACCACCGCCTCGATCAGGTGCGGGCCCTCCTCGGCGAGGGCGCGCCCGAGCTGGTCGGACAGCTCGTCGGCCGTCGTCGCCCGGGTCGCCGGGACCCCCAGCCCCTGCGCCACCGCCACGAAGTCGATGTCGGGGGCGGACAGGTCGAGCAGCGCCTTGGCCTTCGGTCCGGCCGCCTCGGCACCCACCCGGTTGAGCTCCATGTTGAGCACCGCGTACGACCGGTTGTTGTAGAGGATCGTGGTCACGTCGAGCCCGTGGCGGGCCTGCGTCCACAGCGCCTGGATCGTGTACAGGGCGCTCCCGTCGGCCTGCAGGCTCAGCACCTTGCGGTCCGGGCAGGCGACGGCGGCGCCGGTGGCGACCGGCATGCCCTGCCCGATCGCGCCGCCGGTCAGGCACAGCCAGTCGTGGCGCGGCGCCCCGGCCGTGTGGCCCGGGATCGACAGGCCCGACGTGTTGGCCTCGTCGGAGACGATCGCCCCCTCCGGCAGCAGCGCCCCGATGGCCTGGGCGACGGCGTCGGCGCTGAGCGCCCCGGTCGGCGTGTCGGGTCGCGTCGCCGGCTGGAGCGCGGCGCCGTCGGCCGGCGCCCCCACCGCCTCGGCCAGCGCCTCGAGGGCGCCGGTCACGTCGTGGTGGCCCTCGGCCAGCACGTGGACCTCGCAGCCGTCGGGCACCAGGTAGCTGGGCCTGCCCGGGTAGGCGAAGAAGCTCACCGGCGCCTTGGCGTCGACCACCACCAGGTGCCGCAGGCCGCTGAGCTGCATCGACGCGAACTCGGCGAGGTAGGCGATCCGCTCGACGACCGGCAGGCCGGCGCCCCGCTCGGTGCGGGTGGGGAACGTCTCCGACAGCAGCTTCGCGCCGGTGGCCTGGGCGGTGCGGCTGGCGGCCACCAGCGCCGGTTCGACCAGCGCGGCGCCGCCCAGCAGGATCGCCGCCGGCTCGCCCGACCGCAGGGCCTTGGCGACGGTGTCGACCACGTCGCCGTCGACCTCGACCCGGGCCCGCGGCGCCACCGGCTCCGCGACCTGGCCGCCCTCCTCCCAGCTCACGTCGGCCGGCAGGATCAGCGTCGCCACCTCGCCGGGGGGACCGATGGCGGCGGCGACGGCCTCGGCCGCGTCGCGCCCCACGTCGGCCGGCGACGACGACGTGCGGATCCACGGCGACACGTTGCGGGCCACCGTCACGATGTCGGACTCCAGCTGGGCGTCGTAGGGCTTGTGGTAGGTGGCGTGGTCGCCCACCACGTTCACCACCGGCACCCGCCCCTTGCGGGCGTTGTGCAGGTTGGCCAGGCCGTTGCCGAGCCCCGGGCCCAGGTGGAGGAGGGTGGCGGCCGGCCGCCCGGCCATGCGGGCGTAGCCGTCGGCGGCACCGGTGGCCACGCCCTCGAACAGCGCGAGCACGCCCTGCATCTCGGGCACGGCGTCGAGGGCGGCGACGAAGTGCATCTCCGACGTGCCGGGGTTCGCGAAGCAGGTGTCGACCCCGCTGGCCACCAGCGTGCGGATCAGGGCCTGGGCGCCGTTCATCGGTTGTCCCCCTCGTTCTGTCGTTCGGAGTCGGCGGAGTGGTCGGGGTCGTCGGCGTGGTCGGTCTGGTCGGCGTCGTGGGCGTCGTCGAAGACCACGCCGGGGTTCAGGATGCCGTTCGGGTCGAACGCGGCCTTGATCCGGCGCATCAGCGCCACCTTGGCCGGGTCCTCCAGCTCCAGGAAGTACCCCTTCTTGGCCCGCCCGAGGCCGTGCTCGCCGGAGATGGCGCCACCCAGCGCCATGCCCGCCCGGAACAGCTCGGTCATCACCGTGCGGCGCGCCTCGGCGTCCTTCTGGAAGACCGCCAGGTGGACGTTGCCGTCGCCGGCGTGGCCGCAGCCCGCCACCCAGGCGCCGTGGGCCGAGGCGATCTCGCCCACCTGCCGCATGAGCTCCGGCACCGCCGCCCGGGGCACCACCACGTCGACGATGTCGTCGGCACCGTTGGCCTTGGCCACCCAGAACGCCTTCTCGCGGGCCTCGATGAGCTGGGTGGCGGCCGTCGGCGGCAGCACGTACACGTCGATGGCGCCCAGCTCGGCCAGCAGCTCGCTCACCGCCTGCGTGTCCTCCTCCAGCCGGTTCGCGTGGCTGTTCTCCAGGCCCACCACCAGGTAGGCGAGGGCCTGCTGCTGCACGTCGGCGGGGATGCCCAGCTCCAGCCCCAGGTGCGAGGACATCGCCGACAGCGTGAGCATGTCGATGTACTCGAGGATCAGCGGGCCGACCCCGCTCGCCACCACCTTGGGCACGGCCCCCGTGACCTCGTCGAGCGTCGTGAACGGCGCCAGCACCGTGGCGCCGTGGGCGGGCCGCGGGTAGAGCTTCAGGTAGGCCTTCGTCACCAGGGCCAGCGTGCCCTCCGACCCCACGATCAGCTGGGTGAGGTCGTAGCCCGTCGAGACCTTCACGATCTTGCCGCCGGTGGCGATCACGTCGCCGGACGGCAGCACGGCCTCGAGGCCCAGCACGTGGTGGCGGGTCACGCCGTACTTCACGGCCCGCATGCCGCCGGCGTTGGTGGCCACGTTCCCGCCGAGCGACGCGCTGTACTCGCCGGGGAACACCGGGTAGACGAGCCCGAGCGGGGCGAGGACGGCGTCGAGCTGGTCGAGCTGCACGCCGGGCTCGACGACGGCGACGCCGTTGTCCTGGTCGACCTCGATCACCCGGTTCATCCGCTCGAACGACACGACGATGCCGTCGGGGCGCGGGACGCAGGCGCCCGACATGCCGGTGCCGGCGCCCCGGGCGGTCACCGGGACGCCGTGGGCGTCCGCGACCCGCAGCACGGCGGCCACGTCCTCGGTGGTGCCCGGCAGCACGACGGCGAGCGGCGTGACCGGCGGGGTGGTCAGCGCCTCGTCGTGGCGGTAGTCGTCCTTGGCGGCGTCGCCGGCGAGCACGTTGGCGTCGCCGACCGCGGCCGCGAGCTGTCGGACCAGTTCGTCCCGGTCAGGTCCCATCGCATCCCCCGCTGCCTGGTTCGATCGGTGGTGGGTGACCCTACCCGGCGGTCACCCCGCGTTCCGTGCTGCCGCCCCCGACGCCGCGGGTCGGGCCGGTCGGTCGAGCCGGCGGGTCCGGCGGGTCGGCCGGCGGCATCGGGGGAACAATGACGGCATGACGCGACTGAGCCACGACGAAGCCGAGTCCCGGTTGGAGGAGGTGCCCGGCTGGGGCCTGGTCGACGGCCGTCTGCACCGGGAGGTCGAGCTCCGCAACTTCGTGGAGGCCTTCGGCTTCATGACGATGGTCGCCATCGAGGCGGAGAAGCTGAACCACCACCCGGACTGGTCGAACTCCTGGAACAAGGTGGTCATCGACATCTCGAGCCACAGCGAGGGCGGCATCACCGACAGGTGCTTCCAGCTCGCCGCCGCGGTCAACCGCGCCCTCGGCGAGTGAGCCCCGCCGAGGGCGCGCCCGGTCAGCCCTCGGGCCCGAAGGCCACCACCCGGCCGTCGCCGGTGCCGACGACGAGGAGGCCGCCGTCGACGATCGGGCCGGCGCTGACCGGGCCGCCGGCGTCGACCGTCGCCAGCTCGGGGCAGGTCGGGGCGCCGCAGCCGTCGCGGGCGAAGGCGTGCACGACACCGGTGTCCAGCTCGGCCACGTAGAGCACGTCGGCGCCCACCGCCAGGGCGGCCGGGCCGGTCACGGGCGCCTCCCAGCGCTGTGCGCCGGTGGCGCCGTCCAGGGCGACGACCCGGCCGTCGGTGGTGGTCACGAACAGGGTGCCGGCGGCCCAGGCCGTGGGGGCGGCCGCCGCGTCGACGTCCAGGGCCCAGTTGAGGGTGCCGGAGCTGCTGTCGAGCACGGTGACCGTCCCGGTGTCGTCGGTGTAGGCGACGTCGTCGTCGCCCACCGCCACCACGCTGGTGACCTCCCCGGCCAGCGGCGTCTGCCACTGGCTGCGGAACTGCCCCGTCGCCGGGTTGCAGTCGACGAAGCCGCGCGCCGTCGCGCCCTGGTCCCACATGAGGTCGGTGCCCACGTAGGCGAAGTCCTGGCGCGGCTGGGGGTGGTCGTTCACGAACCCGCTGATCGAGGCGTTGC
>DATCLV010000387.1:0-2198 GCA_036563745.1 Acidimicrobiales bacterium
GACCCACGACCCGGCCCGCGACCGGACCCGCGACGCTGCCCGCGACCAGGCCGGCGACCCGGCAGACCCGGCAAGGCCAGCCGACCCGGCAAAGCCAGCCGAGCCAGCCGACCCGGCAGTCCCGGCAAAGCCAGCCGACCCGGCGACAAAGCCAGCCAACCCGGCAAAGCCGGCAGACCCGGCAGACCCGGCAGACCGGGCAAAGCCAGCCAACCCGGCAGAGCCGGCCGGATCGGCAGACCGGAACGACCGGCGATCAGCGGTGGCCCCGACCTTCGTCTACGAGTTCGCCTGGCGGTCCCCGGTCGGCGGGCTGGGCGCGGGCCACTCGGTGGAGCTGCCGTTCGTCTTCGCCAACCTCGACGCCCCCGAGGGTCGCCTGCTCGTCGGCGACGACGCCCCGGCCGCGCTGGCCCGGACGATGCACGAGGCCTGGGCCCGGTTCGCACGCGGCGAGGACCCCGGGTGGCCCGCCTGGGACGAGCGCCGGCCCGCCCGGGTGTTCGACGGCGCTGCCGACCCCGTGGCCGACGACCTCCACCCCGCCGAGCGGGAGGCGATGGCCGCCGTGCTCCGTAACGTCACGCACTGACCATCGACAGGGGGAACCGGAATGGACGTCTTCGAAGCCATCGCCACCACGCGGGCCATGCGCCGCCTCGACCCGGACAAGCCCGTGGCCGACGCCGACATCCTGAAGATCATCGAGGCGGCCACGAAGGCCCCGACCGGCGGCAACAGCCAGCCCGTGCGGTGGATGGTGGTGCGGGACGCCGAGAAGCGCCGCCGCCTCGGCGAGATCTACCGCGAGTGCTGGGCGCCGGTGCACGACTACTACGCCGCCCAGGCCGCCGACAACCCCGGCACCGCCCGCATGCTGCGGTCGGCCGACCACCTCGGCGACCACATGGGCGAGGCGCCGGTGATCATCCTCCCCTGCTCGCGGGGCCAGATCGGCCAGGCCGAGTCGTCGGTGTTCCCGGCGGTGCAGAACCTGTTCCTCGCCGCCCGGGCGCTGGGGCTGGGCACCACGCTCACCACCGTGCACCGGCTCAAGGAGCCCGCCGTGCGGGAGGTGCTCGGCATCCCCGACGACGTGATCACGTGGGCGATGATCCCGGTCGGCTACCCCACCGGCCGCTGGGGCGAGGCCCGGCGCCGCCCGGTCGAAGAGGTCACCTACTGGGACACCTGGAAGACCCCGCCCCCGGCGGTGACGGACGCGACCTCGGGCGCGTAGCGAGCGGCGGCGACGAGGGACGGCGCTCACAGCAGCGACAGCTGGGTGCCGGGCCCCGCCGGGACCGGGGTCGGAGCGGGCACGGCCACCGCCGACCCGGGCGGTGACGAGGACGCACCGGACGGCGCACCGGACGAGGGCCCACCGTTCGGACCCGACACCGGCTCGCCCGTGCGGTGGTGGCGGAACGGCTCGGCGTCGGGCGGGAGGTGGCGCCGCACGAGCCGGTCGACCAGTGCCCGGACCGCCTGCTGCTCGGCCTTCGGGGCGTAGGTGCGGTTCCGGTAGCGGCGGCGGTAGCCGGGGACGAGGTGGCCGTGGGTGGCCGCGAGATGTGGCAGGAACACCTCGCGGACCCCCGGCCGCAGGTGCAGCAGCACCGACGACACCGACCGCGCTCCGGCGTCGAGGCACGCCTGCACCACGGCCTCCAGCTGCTCCTCCGAGTCGGACAAATCGGGCAGCACCGGCCCGACGAGCACCCCCGTGGGCACGCCCGCGGCGTTGAGGCGCTCGATGGCCCGCACCCGCTGGCGGGGGTGCGGCGTGCCCGGCTCGGTGGCCCGCCACACTTCGTCGTCGAGCGTGCCGATCGACAGGCTGACCTGCACCAGGCCCCGTCGCGCCGCCTCGGCCAGCACGTCGAGGTCGCGCAGGACGAGCGTCGACTTGGTGAGGATGGAGAACGGGTTGCCGGCCTCGGTGAGCACCTCGACGATCCCGCGGGTGAGCCGGTACTTCCCCTCGGCCCGCTGGTAGGGGTCGGTGTTGGTGCCCATGGCGATGGCGTCGCCCGCCCACCGCCGGGGCGCCAGCTCCCGCCGCAGGAGGGCGACCGCGTTGGTCTTCACGACGATGCGGCGCTCGAAGTCGGCTCCGGCGTCGAAGCCGAGGTAGGTGTGGGTCGGCCGGGCGAAGCAGTAGGTGCAGGCGTGGGTGCAGCCTCGGTAGGCGTTGA
>DATCLV010000399.1:0-1785 GCA_036563745.1 Acidimicrobiales bacterium
GGCCAACCGGGTGACCGCCCACCAGGACAACCACGTGATCTACCGGGAGGCGCCGTGAGCTGCTGTGGCGAGACCGAAGGCGAGTTCTGCTACTACGAGGGCGCCGAGCTACCCGACGCTGTCGTCAGCTGGTTCGAGGGCGGGCAGCTGGTCGACCTGTCCGGCCCGCTGTCGTTCGAGGCCCGGATCGGCCGGGAGGGCCAGCCCGCCGTCGTCACCAAGACCAGCGGGATCACCGGCGCCGCCACCGCGCCCAACCTCACGATCCAGTGGGACCCCGGCGAACTCGACCCGCTCACCCCTGGCCGGTGGACGATCACGATCGTGGCCGGTGGGGCCGGCGGCCGGGACCGGGTGATGCAGGCCCCGTTCATCTACAAGCGGACGGTCCACTAGCCCCGGTCATCACTCACAGCGATCGACCTGTGTAGAGTCATCGCATCGGGTGATCGTCTCGAAGGCGGTCGCCCATCCCAAGAGGTCTCGAAGGCCGCGAACGCCACCCAGCGCGCCCCTTCGATCGACCACCCGGGGGCGCCGAACCCCGGAGGACGGGATGGACGAACTCCTCGACCTGTTGCGCGAGTTCAACCAGCGCGACGACACCAACCTCGACGACCTGATCGCTCTGGTCGAGCGGTTCGGCCAGGGCGCCACGCCCGACCCCACCGACGACGCCCCCCATCCGCTGCGCGAGTGGGCCAACGACGACCCGATGTCCGACGAGGAGCTCGGCGCCATCATCGCCGGCCTCACCGCCCTCGCGGACGACGAGGAGGCCTCCGCCGCCCTGCTCGGCGAGGCCGCCGACGCGGTCGTGTCGGTGCAGGCCGAGGTGCAGGCCCGCGAGGAAGTCGCCGCCGCCGAGGAAGCCGAGCGCCAGGCCGCGATCGCCCGCCTGCGCGGCGAGGCCACCGACGACGAGCCCGAGGACGACGACGACAGCGGCGAGAGCGACGAGACCTCCGCTGAGGCCAGCGAGGCCGCCGACGCCACCGAGAACGGCGACAGCGGCGAGGGCGAGAGCAGCGAGACCGCCAGCGAGCCCGAGCCCGTCACCGCCGCCGGCAGCAACCGGCAGGCCCGCCGGGCCGCCCGCCGCAGCCTCGCCCGCCGTCGGCCCGCCTCGGCCGCCCCCGTCGAGACCCGCTCGGCCCCCCGGATCGTGTTCGGGATCGACGTCCCTGGCTTCGGCCACGGCGACGAGGGCACCTTCACCGACGTCAACCGGGCCCTGGCTGCCCGCTTCAAGCAGTTCCGCCACCAGAAGGGCCGCGGGACCGAGCAGTTCTACCCGGTGGCCACCGTGCAGCGGGACTTCCCCGAGCACCGCACCCTGACCGACGCCAGCGGCCGCATGCTGTCGCCCGACCACGCCGCCGAGCGGGTCAACGCGGTGGTGGCCGCCGCCGTCGAGAACGCCCGCCAGGGCGGCGCCCTCGTGGCCGCTGGCGGCCTGTGCGCCCCGCTGCAGCCCATCTACAACGTCCCCACCCTCGGCGAGCAGTCCCGGCCGATCCGCGACACCGCGCTCGTGTCGTTCCAGGCCACCCGGGGCGGCGTCGTCTCGGTCTCCCCGCCGACGCTCGGCCAGCTGGCCGGCCAGAACCCCAACAGCGTCGGCGTCTGGACCGTCGACGACGACGAGGAGGCCACCGACGGCGACCCCGCCAAGTCGTGCGCCCGGATCGTCTGCGGGTCGCCCCGCGAGACCGAGATCTACGCCATCACGAAGTGCCTGATCATCGGGAACTTCGTCGACCGCACCTTCAGCGAGTACGTGGG
>DATCLV010000411.1:0-4033 GCA_036563745.1 Acidimicrobiales bacterium
GGTCGGCGCCGGCGGCACCGGCGGGATGGTCAGCTCGGCCGACTCCGGGTCGTCGCCGCTGCCGGGCGTCGGGTCGAATGCCACCCACCCCAGCTCGGGGAACCGGACCTCGGCCCAGGCCAGGGCGTCGGAGGCGTGGACCCGCTGGGCGTCGCCGACGATCTCACCGGGGCGGAACCCGACCGCCACCCGCACCTCCAGCCCGGAGGCCCGGGCGAGCAGCGCGAAGGCGGTGGCGAACTGCTCCGAGGTGCCGGCCTTGGGGTTGTCGGGGTCCTCGGAGGGGGTGAGCAGCTCGACGATGCGGGCCATCGTCGCCCCGGACGGGGCCTCGGCGCTGAAGGCGAAGCTGTCGCTGCGCAGGTAGGCCTCGATGCGCTGGGCCTGCTCGCAGGCGGAGGCCGAGCCGCGGGTGATGGCGGTGGCGTAGGTGAGGACCTCGGCCGAGATCGTCGCCCCGAGCTCGGGGTCGGGCGGCCGGATCGGGCCGGGAGCAGCGCTGCAGTCGTCGAGGGCGGTGCCGGGGTCGGCGGTGAGCCGGTAGCGCTGGCCGGCGGACAGGCCGGGGCCGTGCACCAGCATCGTGGTGGCCACGTCGACGTGGACGTCGAGGCCGTCGACGCCGACGGGCCGCCCGGTGGTGGGCACCCACACGCCGTCGAGCTCGCCGATCGTGACCTCCCGCTCGACCGCGGGCCCCGGCGCCGGTGCGGTGTCGGGCACGGCGGGAGCGGGGACGCGGCTGCCGGCGGCCACGTACGACGCCCGGCTCGACCAGCCGGCGGCCGGGTCGTACTCGTCGAGGACGGCGAGCCGCCACCGGTCGGTGGGCGGGCCCTCGGCGGTGAAGAGGACGGGGTCGTCGCGGTCGAGCGCCCAGCCGGCGAGCAGCGAGAGGGGGTCGATGGTGGCGACGTCCTCCAGCGGCGGCGACTGGTCCTCGCGGGGGTCGTAGGGGTCGTCGTCGCCGGCCGGCGGCAGGCCGAGCCCGCCGGCGACGCCGAGGCCGGCGGCCACGGCGACGAAGGTGACGGCCCCCGCCACCCGCAGCGGGGTCTGCGTGCGCGGGGCCGCGGCGCCGGTGCCGTCGTCGGTGGGCGTGGGCGGCGACAGGACCCGCAGCGTCACCATCGCCCCGACGAGGAGGATCACGGCCGACGCGAGGCTGCCGCCGCCGGCCCCGAACGGCAGCGCGACCCCGTAGGACACCAGCGGGGGCAGGACGGCGACCGCCGGTCGCACCCGGAGACGCAGGGCGGCCTCGGCGCCGACGAGCCCGGCCACCCACACGACGGCGGTGGGGAAGAGGATGCGTCCCTCGGTGGTCGGCACCTCCAGCGTGGTGCTGAGGATGCGCGACCAGCCGTGCACCAGCCCGTCGAGGATGCCGGCGGGCGACGGTTCGCGCCCGATCCCGGCCAGCGCCACGACCATGACGGCCAGCGACGCCGGTCCGGTGATCGCCAGCGGCCGGCGGGGGCTGCCCAGCGCCAGCACGACCACCACCGACGCCACCGCGGCGATGACGAGGGGGACCGTGGGCCGGGTGCCGAACACGACCCGCCACTCGGCGGCGGCCACGGCCCCGAGCCCGGCGACCAGTGCCGCGCCGGCCTGCCGCCGCCCGGCGGGCACGCCCCGGACGGCCGGCGTCCGGCGCACCGCCGCGGGTGGCGCGGCCGTGTCGGCGGTGTCGGCGGTGCCGACGGCGCTCATGCCGCGCCCGCCCCGACGTTCCAGGCCCGGGCGAAGTCCTCGCCCGAGGTGGCCCGCAGGACCTTGCCGGCCAGCACCGGCGGCACCGGGTGCTGGTGGGCGGTGGGGCCGACGACCACGATCGACGACCGGCGGAACTGGCGGGTGACCGCCCCCAGCGCGGTGAGGTCGTCGGGCGGGGCCAGACCGGTGATGGCGAGCAGCACGTCGTTGGTGCCGCCGGCCGCCAGCGCCGGCGAGCGCTCGGGCAGCGACCGGGACGACGACGGGGTGAGGGCGGCGAGCAGGTCGAGGATCGCCGTGGGTGCCCGGCCCACCTGGGCGGCGGTGGCCTTGCCGCAGGTGGTGACGAGGCGGGCGGCGTAGCCGGCGTGGGCGGCGGCGACCGCCATCGACGCGGCCGCCTCCATCGCTGCCTCGAACCCCTCGAGGTGCTCGGTGCCGGGGACGGCGAGGTCGTCGGGGTCGCCGCCGGCCGGGCCCGCGCCGTTCCCGGTGTCCCGCCCGTCGCCGCTGGGGGCGTCGTGGACCATCCGCCGGGTGTCCACCAGGATCGTCATCTGGGCGACGCCCGTGTCGACGTTCTCCCGCACCAGCAGCTCGCCGGTCCGGGCGTAGGTGCGCCAGTGCACCAGGCGCAGGTCGTCGCCCGGCACGTACTCCCGCAGCGCGTGGAACGTGACCGAGCCGTCGAACGCCTGGTCGCCGGCCTCGCCCTCGAGGCTGGGCGCCTGCCCGGCCCGGAGCGTGAGCGCGTGCTGGCGCGGGTGGACCCACAGCCGGTGGACCGCCCCCGCCCGCTGCACGGTCCGCCACAGCGACAGCGGGTCCGAGCGGGTGATCTCCACCGGGCCCACGTCGAAGACGCCCCGCCGGTCGTTGGGCAGCGTGTAGGTGAGGTCGCGGCGCTCGTGGCCGGGCAGCCGCAGCACGGCGACCGGTCGGGGCTCGCCGTTCACCAGCTCGACGGCC
Source organism: Acidimicrobiales bacterium (assembly GCA_036563745.1). GTDB lineage: Bacteria > Actinomycetota > Acidimicrobiia > Acidimicrobiales > VFJN01 > DASXTK01. Next base: position 2,689 of record DATCLV010000411.1, read on the forward strand.
AGCGCCACGGGCGACGGGCCCCGCCGCCGGTTGCGGACCGACAGGTGGGCGCGCACCGGGCTGCCGCCGTCGCTGCCCCGCTGGCCGCGGGTCACGCGGTCGGGGGCGACGTGGCGGTCGACGTCGAGGCCGTGGCGCCGCAGCACCCACAGCCCGCCCAGCACCACGGTGGCGAGCGCGCCCGCGCCCAGCACCAGCAGCTGGTCGTAGCCGGTGAGCATCCCGAACCCGTAGGTGACGACGCCCCCGGCCAGCACGGCCCGGCCCCGGCGGGTGAGCACGGTCAGGCCGTGGTGACCCGGGGCACGGGCACGGTCCGCACGACCTCCTCCATGACCTCCACCGGGGTGCGCTCGTTGAGCACGGCCTCCGGGGTGAGCACGAGGCGGTGGGCGAGCACCGGCACGGCCAGGCGCTTCACGTCCTCGGGCAGGACGTGGTCGCGGCCGGCGGCCAGCGCCGCGGCCCGGGACGCCCGCAGCAGGGCGACGCTGCCCCGGGGGCTGACGCCGAGCTGCACCGCGAACCCCGGCCGGCGGTCGGGGCCGGGGCGGGTGGCGGCGGCCAGGTCGACGATGTACTGCTTGACGGCCTCGTCGACGTGGATGCGCGACGCGGCGACGATCATCTCCTGCAGCCGGATCGTGTTGATGACCGGGCGCAGGGCGTCGACGGCGGTGCCGTCGTGCACGCCGCCGAGGATCTCGACCTCGGCGTCGCGGGACGGGTAGCCGACGTCGATCCGCATGAGGAACCGGTCGAGCTGCGCCTCCGGGAGCCGGTAGGTGCCGCCGATCTCGATGGGGTTCTGGGTGGCGATCACCAGGAACGGCCGGGGCACCGGGTGGGTGCGGCCGTTGTAGGTGACGTGGTGCTCCTCCATCACCTCGAGCAGCGCCGACTGGGTCTTCGGGGAGGCCCGGTTGATCTCGTCGGCCAGCACGACGTTGGCGAAGACCGGCCCGGCTCGGAACACGAAGTCGTTGGTGGTGAGGTCGACGACCTCCGAGCCGGTGACGTCGGAGGGCAGCAGGTCGGGGGTGAACTGGATGCGGCTCCACACGCCCTCCACCGACGCGGCGAGGGCGCGGGCGATGGTGGTCTTGCCGGTGCCGGGGACGTCCTCGACGAGCACGTGGCCCTCCGCCAGCAGGCAGGTGACGACCAGGCGCAGCACGTCCGGCTTGCCCCGCACGACCCGCTCCAGGTTGGTGATCAGCCGCTCGACGTCGGCGGCGTGGCCGTTGGCGTGGGAGGCGGCGGCCGGGTACCCGGCGGCGGACGTGGTGGCGGCGGGGGCGGCCGGGGCGGGAGAGGCCGGCGGGGTCGTCGGAGCGGCGGTGGG
>DATCLV010000419.1:0-4229 GCA_036563745.1 Acidimicrobiales bacterium
CGCCAACATCGTCGGCAAGTCGTACGACCAGATCTTCAAGGAGTTCGAGGGCACGGTCGACCCGAACGCCGTCCAGGGTACGGGCGACGTGAAGTACCACCTCGGCCAGCGCGGCAAGTTCCAGAGCCGCAAGGGCAACGAGATCGGCGTCGAGCTGGCCGCCAACCCCAGCCACCTGGAGGCCGTCGACCCGGTGGTCGTCGGCATGGCCCGGGCCCGGCAGGACCAGATCAACGATCCCGAGGCCTTCTCGGCGCTGCCGATCCTCATGCACGGCGACGCCGCGTTCGCCGGCCAGGGCGTGGTGGCCGAGACGCTCAACATGAGCGACATCAAGGGCTACCGGGTGGGCGGCACCATCCACATCGTGGTGAACAACCAGATCGGCTTCACCACCACCCCCGAGGCCGCCCGGTCGGGCTACTACAGCACCGACGTCAGCAAGATCGTCCAGGCGCCGATCTTCCACGTGAACGCCGACGACCCCGAGGCCTGCGTCCGGGTCGCCCGCCTCGCCTTCGCCTACCGCCAGAAGTTCCACAAGGACGTGGTGATCGACCTCGTGGGCTACCGGCGCTACGGCCACAACGAGGGCGACGACCCGAGCTACACGCAGCCCCTCATGTACGCCAAGATCGACCAGCGGCGGTCGGTGCGGAAGCTGTTCACCGAGTCGCTGGTCAAGCGGGGCAAGCTGTCGCTGGAGGAGGCCGAGCAGGCGCTCGACGACTTCCAGAAGCGCCTCCAGCAGGCCCTGGAGGAGACCCGGCAGTCGGCGCCGCCGGCCGGCGTCCGGGCCGCGGCCCCGCCGCCCGCGGTGGGCGTGCTGCCGCACATCCCCACCGGCGTGGAGCGGGAGAAGCTCGACCGCATCTTCACCGGGCTGACCGCCTGGCCCGACGACTTCCACGTGCACCCGAAGCTGCTCCGCCAGTTCGAGGTGCGCGACAAGGTGTACCACCAGGAGGGCGAGGTCGACTGGGCCACCGCCGAGGCGCTGGCGTTCGGCTCGCTGCTGCTGGAGGGCACCGACATCCGCTTCGCCGGGCAGGACTCCCGCCGGGGCACGTTCAGCCAGCGGCACGCCGTCCTGGTCTGCCACCAGACCGGTGAGGAGTGGCAGCCGCTCAAGCACCTCGACCCGCAGCAGGGCCAGTTCTGGATCTACGACTCGCTGCTGTCGGAGTACGCGGCGCTGGGATTCGAGTACGGCTACTCGGTGGCCAACAAGGACGCCCTGGTGATCTGGGAGGCGCAGTTCGGCGACTTCGTCAACGGCGCCGCCACGATCATCGACCAGTTCCTGGTGGCGGCCGAGGACAAGTGGAACCAGACCTCCGGCCTGGTGCTCCTGCTGCCGCACGGCTACGAGGGCCAGGGCCCCGAGCACAGCTCCGGCCGCATCGAGCGGTTCCTCACGCTGTGCGCCGAGGACAACATCCAGGTGGCGATCCCCACCGTGGCCGGCCAGTACTTCCACCTGCTGCGGCGCCAGATGCTGCGCGACATCCGCAAGCCGCTGGTGGTGTTCACGCCGAAGTCGCTGCTGCGGGCGAAGTCGGCCCGGTCGAAGGTCGACGACCTGACCCGGGGGTCGTTCGAGGAGGTGCTCGACGACCCGGCGGCGCTCGACGGCAGCCTCCGCCGCGAGGACGTGCGGCGGGTCGTGCTGGCCGCCGGCAAGGTCGCCCAGGACGCGCTGGCCGAGCGGGCCAAGCGCAACGTGCCCGTCGCCATCGTCCGGGTCGAGCAGCTCTACCCGTGGCCCTACGACGACCTGTCGAACATCGTCGCCAGCTACCCCAACGCCACCGAGCTCGTGTGGCTGCAGGAGGAGCCGGCCAACATGGGCGCCTGGGCCTTCGCCCAGGACCGCCTGGCCGAGCGCTTCGTCGACACCCACGCCATCCTGCGGGTCAGCCGCTACGAGTCGGGCAGCCCCGCCACCGGCTCCCACACGATCCACGTGCAGGAGCAGGAGGCGATCCTCGACGCGGCGCTGTCGCCGGCCGAGGAGTAGTTCGAGACGTGCTACGGCCCGTCCTTGCGGGGACGGGCCGTAGGAGGGTCCTGCGCATGGGTCTGCCCCCGCTCCGGTTCGTGCCGCACCACCGCCTCGACGGCGTGCCGAACGTCGTCGTCGACGGGTCGCCCGTGCCCGGGACGGTGCTGACCGTCACCCACTGGCCGGGCTACCCGCCGCCGCCCGGCATCGAGGACGACCTGTCGGCGCAGATGGCGTTCCGGCTGCTGGAGCGGCCGGACCTGGTGCCGCCGGGCGTCGAGGTGGTGACGAACAACCACTACGACCAGGACGGCCTGGTGTCGGTCTTCGCCCTGGTCGACCCGGACGAGGCCGTGCCGCGCCGCCGGTTCCTGGAGGAGGTGGCCTCGGCGGGCGATTTCGCCGTGTGCCACGACCGCGACGCCGCCCGGGTGTCGGCGGTGGTGGCGGCGTGGGCCCGGGCGGACGGGCTGCCGGCCGACGCCGACGAGGCCAGGGCCGTGCTCTACGAGGACGCGCTGGGTCGGCTGCCCGACCTGTGCGACCACGTCGACCGCTACCGGGAGCTGTGGGCGGAGGAGGATGCGGCGCTGGATGCCGCGGAGGCCGCGTTCGCCGCGGGACGGGCGACGATCGAGGAGCGGCCGGAGGTGGACCTGGCCGTGGTGACGGTGGTGGACGACGCCGGGCGCCGGCCCGGCGGGTCGGGCGCGGGCACCGGCGGTGGTCATCGCTTCGCCCACGAGTGGGCGCCGGGGCTGCACCCGATGGCGGTGCACAACCGGACCGAGCGGGCGACGGTGGCCCGGATCCAGGGACGCCGTTACGACGTGGAGCTGCGCTACGAGGGCTGGGTCCAGCTGCGGAGCCGGAAGGTGCGGCCCCGGCGGGACCTGGTGCCGCTGGCCGAGCGCCTGCAGGCGGAGGAGACGGGCGACGCCGTGTGGACGGCGACGCCGGTGGGCCGGCTGCTGCCCCGCCTGCGGCTGGGGGAGGGGCAGGAGAGCTCGCTGCCCCCGGAGCGGTTCCTGGAGCTGCTGGTGGGGCACCTGCGCACGGCGCCCCCGGCCTGGGATCCGTACCGGCCGGTCTGAGCCCGGGGCACGGCGGCTGGTCGCCTCACCCCATCCCGAAATTGCGCTGATCAGGCCGACATGTGCGGCTCTTCGGACGCAATTTGGGGGTGGGTGGGGATGAAGTCCGGGTCGGTGGCGCCGGGGCCGGGGACCGGGGTCACCTCGGTGGGTTCCACCGGGGCGCCGCAGTGACCGCAGTGGGGGACCAGCTCGGTGCGGTGCCCACACGTGGTGTGGAGCAGCTCGACGGGCGGGCCGGCGGGCGCCGTCCAGCGGTCGCCCCACTGGCGCATGGCGTCGGCCACCCGCCACAGGTCGCGGCCCTTGGCGGTGGGCCGGTACTCGTGGCGCGGCGGGTGCTCGCTGTAGGGCACCCGCTCGAGGACGCCGTGGTCGACCAGGTGCTGGAGCCGCTGGTTGAGCACGTTGCGGGAGATGCCGAGGCGGCGCTGGAAGTCGTCGAAGCGGGTCACGCCGAAGAGGGCGTCGCGGACGATGAGCATGCTCCACCAGTCGCCGACGGCCTCGAGGCACTGGGCGATGGAGCAGTTGACGTCCTTGAAGCTGGTCCGGCGCACGTCGCCAGGCTAGTCAGTTGCTTCATAGAACTCGCTCCACGTAGGGTCCGTTCTATGAAAGAACGCACTGGTCGGTACGAGGCGCACCCGACGGTGCGCGCGGTCCGCGAGCGATCCCGGGCCTCGGGCCCGGACGGCAACGGCGACGGGCGTCGGGCCCCGCTCGACCCCCAGTGGCTGCGGCGCCTGTGCCTCGACGCCGGCGCCGACGACGTCGGGTTCGTGTCGATCGACCACCCGGACCTGGCGGCGGAGCGCACGTACATCGACGAGGTGCTCCCCGGCATCCGGACGCTCATCGGCTTCGTGGTGCGGTCGAACGTCGACAACGTCCGCAGCCCCGCCCGCGCCACCGCCAACCTCGAGTTCCACACGGCCTACGACAACGTCGACCAGATCGGCCGCCGCATCGCCCGCGCCTTGCAGGACCACGGCATCCGCGCCGCCAACCCCGCGGCCGGGTTCCCGATGGAGCAGCACCGCTTCCCCGACCACGCCTGGTCGATCCCCCACAAGCGGGTGGCGGTGGCCGCCGGGCTGGGCCGGATGGGCATCCACCGCAACGTGATC
>DATCLV010000420.1:0-9947 GCA_036563745.1 Acidimicrobiales bacterium
GTGTGGACGGCGCCCTCGACCGGGTGAGCGACAGCATCCAGGACGCCGTCCACACCGGGCGGGGGATCGGCGGCGAGCTCGGCGCCCGGGTCATCGACGTCGCCGAGGGCGCGTTCATGTCGGGCATGCGGCTGTCGGTGCTGGTGGCCGCGGGCATCACGCTGGTGGCCGCGGTGGGCGTGTTCCGCTGGCTGCCGGCCCGGGCGCCCGAGGTCGGCGAGCCGACCGACGGGACGGGTGGGCCCGTTGGCGACCGCGGTGACGGCGTCGGCGACCTCGCGCCCGCGGACGCCGTCGTGACGTCGCCGACGTGACGACGTCGGCCTGAGGCCGTCGGCCTGAGGTCGTCGGAGGTCGTCGGCCTGCGACACGGACCGGGGCGGCCGGCGGGGTCCGCCTCGGTACTGTGGGACCGTGCTCATCGGCTCCCACGTACCGTCCAGCGACCCCCTGGCCACCGCGGCCAGCGAGGGCGCCGACCTCGTCCAGATCTTCCTCGGCGACCCGCAGAGCTGGAAGGCCCCCAAGCCCCGGGACGACGCCGAGCAGCTGCGGGCGTCGAGCGTGCCGATCTACGTGCACGCCCCCTACCTGGTGAACGTGGCGTCGCCCAACAACCGCATCCGGATCCCGTCGCGGAAGATCCTGCAGCAGACCTGCGACGCCGCCGCCCAGATCGACGCCACCGCGGTGATCGTCCACGGCGGCCACGTCACCGAGGACGACGAGCCCGGCGCCGGGTTCGAGCGGTGGCGCAAGGCGCTGGAGCAGCTCGAGACCGAGGTGCCGGTGTACCTGGAGAACACCGCCGGCGGCGACCACGCCATGGCCCGCCACTTCGACACGATCGGCCGGCTGTGGGAGCGCATCGGCGACCTCGGCGTCGGCTTCTGCCTCGACACCTGCCACGCGTGGGCGGCCGGCGAGGGCCTGATCGACGCCGTCGACCGCATCCTGGCGATCACCGGGCGGATCGACCTCGTCCACTGCAACGACTCCAAGGACGAGGCCGGCTCGGGGCGTGACCGCCACGCCAACCTCGGCACCGGGAAGATCGACCCCGAGCTGCTGGTGGCCGTGGTGAAGGCCGCCGGGGCGCCGGTCGTGTGCGAGACCGCCGACGAGGGCCGCAAGGACGACATCGCGCTCCTCCGCAACGGCGTCGCCTGACGCCCGCCGCTCGCGGCCTCGCTGTCGCTCGGCCGAGGTCGGGCCCGTCTAGGTCGGCACGGCGCGGCCGCGCCGGTCGGGGCGCCAGCCGAAGTGGCGGCGGAGGACCCGGTTCCACTTGTTGGCCGGGAGGTCGGGGCGGAGCGCGGCGAGGCCGGTCCCGTACTTGCTGATGCCGCCCGGGCGGTGCCCCTGCCGCCAGAGGGCGCGATCGACGGTGCACGGCGCGCCGGTCGTCTTGGTCTCGACCAGGGCGAGGTGGTCGATGCCGGTGGCGGCCCGGTCGGGGCCCGCCCACGCCAGGGCGACGTCGATGGTCACCCGGGCGGCACCGCCCGTACCCGGGCCCCGGCGGCCCCCGCCGGGCAGGACGAGCGTGGTGCGGCGGTAGGTGGTGGTGAGGGTGGGGCGGAGCCGGCGGGCGGCGTGGGCGGCCTGGGGGATGGAGGCGACGAAGGCGCGGCCCTCGTCGTCGAGCTCGGACCGCCGGGCGATGTCGTGGGGGTGGCGGTGCTTGACGGTGTTGCCGCGCCCGTCGCAGACCTTGACCTCGAGCATGCAGCCGCCGGTGTCGAGGTAGGCGCGGGTGCGGACCTTGAAGCGGCGGGGCCGGCGGCGGGCGGCGCCGAGGTAGCCGGCCAGGTCGGGGGTGTCGAAGTAGACCGACTCGTAGCGGAACGTGCGGACGCCGTCGATGGTGAGCACCCGCGTCCCCGGTGCGAGGCCGGCGAGGACGGGGTCGAGGTCGGGGAGCGGGAGCAGGTACTTGCGGTCGCGGCGGGTCTGGAGGTCGTCGAAGGCGGCCAGCTCGTCGAGGCCGATGGGAGCGAGGGCGGCGAGGGCGTGGTGGTCGCCGTGGTCGTCGAGGTCGTCGAGGGCGTCGAGGGCGCGGAGGTCGTGGTCGAGGTCGAGGTGGTGGAAGCCGTGGAGGTGGCGGACGGGCACGGTGGTCAGCTCCCGACGAGATCCCCGGGCAGCAGCTCGTGGCTGCCGTCGCCGGGCGGCGTGCTGTCGGGGGCGGGGAGGGAGTAGCGGACCTCGACGATGGTGGAGTCGTTGAGGAGGTCCACCCGGCGCACGGCCACGCGGTGCACCGTGGCGCCGAGGGTGTGCTGGAGCCGCCGGACGAGCGCGCCCTCGTCGGTGTAGGCGGCGTCGAGGACCAGGGTCTGCACCCGGTAGCGGGCGAAGAGCGCCGGGTGGTCGCCGATGGCGATGGCGACGAGCATGGCGACCATGAGGGCGGGGGCGAGCCACTCCGGCGAGATCCGGACGCCGCCGAGGACGCCGAGCGCCAGGGCGACGAAGTAGTAGGCGACCTCCTGCTGGTCGAGCTCGAAGGACCGCAGGCGGATGATCGACAGGACGCCCAGGAGCCCGACGCCGAGGCCGGCGGTGATGTCGGCGGAGGTGAGCGCCTTGGTGACGGCGAGGACGCCGATGTTGACCCCGAGGTAGGAGACGACCAGGTCTCGACGCCGGTGGCGGGGGAAGTACAGGCCGAAGGTCAGGACGGCGATGGCCAGCAGGTCGAGCGCGAAGATGGCGGACGGGGACACGGGTTCGTCGACTCCAGGGGGAACGGGCGGGGGCGACGAGATGTACCACGCGGACCTGGGGGTTCCCGGGGACCCAGGGTCGGCCCTGTGCGGCGGGGCCTGCTCGACGACGAGGAGCCCGCGCGGACGTGGCAGGTCGCGCCCGACGCCATGAACCGGGAGCGGGTCCGGCGCGGTCCGAACAGCTACCAGCGGGAGCTGGGCTTCGACCCCTCGCCCGGCTGGTCACGCTCGCCCGGGAGGAGCCCCACCGCGGACGGCCTGGCTCGACCTGTGCTGTGGGCGCGGCCGTGCCCTCCACGACGCGGCTGCGGCGGCCGGGCCGGGCCGCGCCGACCGGATCGAGCTGGTCGGCGTCGACCTCGTGGACGACCTCGATCCCGCCGCCCGAGCCGCACCCGCCGTCGAGCTCGTGGCCGCCTCGGTCACGAGCCGGGAACCGGCGCGGCGCTGCGACCTCGTCACCTGCGTGCACGGCCGCCACGACGTCGGCGACAAGCTCGGCCTCCTCGCCCGGGCGGCCGGCCGGCTCACCGACACCGGGTACCTGGTGGCCGACCTCGACCTCGCCGGTCCGGTCCCCCGACGGCCGGCAGCTCACCCGCCGCGTCGCCGCGGCGCTGCGCCGCAGCGGCTTCGAGGTCGACCCGGGCCGCCGTCGTGTCGGCCTCACCGCCCGACGCCGGATCACGCTGCCCTTCACCCACCTCGGGGGCCGACCCGACGTCGGCCCCGACCACACCGGCCAACCTGCTGTCGGCTCCCACCACCGGCCACCTGAGCGCCCGACCGGACGTGCTCGGCCGGCCGTCGCACTGGGGGTCGGCGGAGCCGGCGGGCTAATCTGACGGAACGTCAGATTTGAGTGGAGGGGTGCGGAACATGGGGCTGCTCGACGGCAAGATCGCCATCGTCACCGGCGCAGGGCACGGCATCGGCCGGGGGCACGCCCTGGAGCTGGCCAAGCACGGCGCCAAGGTCGTGGTCAACGACCTCGGCACCTCGGTCACCGGTGACGGCTCGTCCCGCGACGCCGACCTCACCGTGAAGCTCATCGAGGCGCGCGGCGGCGAGGCCGTCGCCAACTACGAGGACGTCGCCGACCACGAGGGCGCCGGCCGCATGATCGCCCAGGCCATCGACACCTGGGGCCGCCTCGACATCCTCGTCAACAACGCCGGCATCGTCCGCGACGGCGCCATCTGGAACATGACGGAGGCCGACTTCGACGCCGTCCTGCGGGTCCACGTGAAGGGCACCTGGTCGCCGTCGCACTGGGCCGCCCGGCACTGGCGCGAGCGGTCGAAGGCGGGGGAGACCTTCACCGGCCGCATCATCAACACCACCTCGGGGGCCGGCCTCGTCGGCAACTTCGGGCAGACCAACTACGCGACCGCCAAGGCCGCCATCGCCGGGCTCACCCAGACGCTCAGCCTCGAGCTCTACAAGCTGGGCGTCACCGTCAACGCCATCGGCCCCGCCGGCGCCACCCGCATCACCGCCACCATGCCCGGCGCCCCGGCCGTCATCGAGCCCGACGAGGTGCCCGAGGACGAGTGGAACCGCATGGACCCCGCCGTGTCGTCGCCGCTGGTGGCGTGGCTGGCGTCGGACGAGTCGCAGATGGTCACCGGGCAGGTCATCCGGGCCGTCGCCGAGGACATCATCTGGATGCGGGGCTGGAGCGACGGCCCCAAGGTGAGCAACGGCGGGAAGCGCTGGGACGCCACCAAGCTCGGCCAGATCCTCGCCACCGACGTCTTCGGCACCCGCGCCCCGGGCCTCCGCTACTAGGGCTGCGACGCGAGGTTGCGCGGGGCGCTGGCAACGTCGTTGCGTGCCGTTGCCACCACGCGATTCCCGCCGATCGTCTAGCGTTCCCTGGATGGCGCGGCGGAGCGCGACCGCGTGGGGGGACCAGGCCTATCTCCGTCAGGTTCAGTACCGCGATGGCAGGAAGCTCTCCGACCGCGCCCAGCTGCACGTGAAGTACAGCTCCGCACGGGTCGCGTGGTTCCCGTGGGTCAGCCGGCAGCTCACGTGGCCGGTCGAGGCCCGGGTGCTGGAGGTGGGCTGCGGGACCGGGTGGTTCTGGGTGGAGGCGGCGCCGTCGCTGCCCGACGACCTCGACCTCGTGCTCACCGACCTCAGCCACGGCATGGTCGACACGGCGCTCGGCCAGCTGCGGGGCCGGGGCCGGCACCGGCGCATCGCCGGCTACGTGGCCGACGTCCAGGAGCTGCCGTTCACCGACCGCGAGTTCGACGTGGTCGTCGCCAACCACATGCTGTACCACGTGCCTGAGCCGCCCCGGGCGGTGGGGGAGATGGCCCGGGTCCTCGACGCCGACGGCACGGTGGTCGTGGCGACCAACGGGCGCAACCACCTGGCCGAGCTGTGGGACATCCGTGACGAGGTGTTCGGCGCCGACTCCGGGCGGTGGTTCACCGAGGTGTTCGGCATCGACAACGGCGGCGAGATGCTGCGCGCCGCCTTCGACGAGGTGGAGTGGCGGCCCTACGAGGACCGGCTCCTGTGCCGCCACGCCGACGACGTGCTGACGTTCCTGCTGTCGTGCCCGCCGGGCGAGACGGCGGGCCCCGAGGAGCTGGCGCACCTCACCGAGGTGGTCCAGCGCTGCTTCGACGCCGGCGACGGGATCCTCGAGGTCACCAAGGAGACCGGCGTCTTCGTCTGCCGCCACCCGCGCTGATCCTCCGATCTCCGAACCTGCGCCCGAAACTGGAAGCCAGCTTTCCGTTTCGGGGGCAGATTCGCATCTGGTGGAGGGTCGGGGCGCGGCGAGGGCGGCGCCACGGCGCCGCCCTCGCGAAGGGTCTGTCGTGTCCCGGCGTCAGGCCGGGGTGGCGGTCAGCGCCAGCCGAGCTTGCGGGTGCAGGCCGGCCAGGCGCCCCAGCCGGAGGACTCCCAGAGGCGCTTGCCCATCTCGATCTGGACCTCGCGCGGGTGCTCGTGCGGGTAGCCCGTGCCCCCGACGGCCTGCCACGACGACAGCGAGAACTGGAGCCCGCCGTAGTAGCCGTTGCCGGTGTTGATCGACCAGTTGCCACCGGACTCGCACTGCGCCAGCGCGTCCCAGGACCCGTCGTAGTACGGGTCGCCCAGCTGACCGCTCGACGGCGGCGGCGGGTCGGTGGCCGGCGGCGCCGTGGTGGTCGTGGTGGTGGTCGGCGGTGCGGTGGTGGTCGTGGTCGGCGGCGCCGTGGTCGTGGTGGTCGGCGGCGCCGTGGTGGTCGTGGTGGTGGTGTAGCGAGCCTGGAGGCTCTGCAGCTGCGCCGAGTCGTGCTGGGCGTTGCCCTGCGCGGCCCGCAGCGCCACGAGCGACGGCGACGTCTCGTCGCCCGTCGATACGTCGGTGTCCTCCCCGTCGGGGATGATCGAGTTGGCGAGGGCGATCGGCCCCACCAGCATCGCCACGCCGGCGATGCCCCCGAGGACAGCGCGCTTGGCGTCGTTCCGTTTGCGCCTTCCGGGGTCTTCTTGGGTGTCTAGCTCGTCAGCCCAGTTGGACATCGTGCGCAACTCTCCTTGGTCGGGAGCGCGCGCCATCCCGTAACGAAAGTCAGGGAGGGAAGGGGAAGATCCAGTAGCCCGCGGACGCCCCCGCACGCGCCGTCCTGTTCCTTGGTGAAATGAGTCTGACACGATCGCAATACGCTCGCAACAATGGGGCGGCGCGCACGACGCCCAGGGGTAGGTCTCCCACTCAGATGAACCCAGCTGGGGAGCTAACGGGACCTCGGAAGGCCCAGGCCCCGTTGGGCGATGATCTCCCTCTGCACTTCGCTCGAACCACCGTAGATCGTCGTGACCATCGCGTGCCGGTAGGCGTGCTCGAAATGGCCTCCGCGCACCGTAGTCGCCTCGCCCCGGGGGAGGAGTGCATGGGGGCCGATCATGTCGAGGATGTCGCTCGAGGCCCGCACGAACGCCTCGGTGAGCGCCAGCTTCGCCATCGATCCCTCGACGAGCGGCAGCGCTCCGCTCGCCGCCATCCACGCCGAGCGGTAGAGCAGGAGGCGGCCGACCTCGAGCTCGGTGTCCCACCGGGCCAACCGCTCCTGGTTGACCGGGTCGTCGAACGGGCGGGTGCCGTCGGGTGACGACGTGGCGGCCCACTGCGCCGCCAGCTCGACCAGCTGCGCCGGCTCGCCCCAGTTGGCGCTCGCCCGCTCGTAGACGAGGGCGGCGTGCATGACCGACCAGCCGTCGTCGACGTCGCCCACCCGGCACGAGTCGGGCACGGCGACGTCGGTGTAGAAGGTGATGTTGGTGCGCTCGCCGCCCACGGTCGCCACCGGCGTCACCTCGATGCCGGGCAGCGACATCGGGACCAGGAACATCGTCAGCCCCTTGTGCTTGGGGGCGTCGGGGTTGGTGCGGGTGAGGAGGAACACGTACTCGGCCTCGTGGGCCATCGTCGTGAACATCTTCTGGCCGTTGACGATCCACTGGTCGCCGTCGCGGACCGCCCGGGTCTGCGCCGCGGCGACGTCGCTGCCGGCGTCGGGCTCGCTGTAGCCGAGGGCGCAGAGGACCTCGCCGGCCAGGATCCGGGGGAGGATCTCGCGGCGCTGCTCCTCGGTGCCCCGCAGCAGCAGCGTGGCGCCCACCATCGCCGCCATGTTCATGGCGTCGATCGGCGCGCCCGCCCGGTAGAGCTCCTGCATCAGCGTGGTGGTGGCGACGGCGCTGTGGCCCAGCCCGCCCACCTCCTTCGGCCAGCCGGCGGCCAGGTAGCCCCGCTCGCACAGCTTCCGGTGCAGGCCCCAGTCGTGCATGGTGCCGGTGTCGAGCGCCCGCTCGACGATGTCGTCGGTGAGGTGCTCGGCCAGGAACGCCCGCACCTCCCGCCGCAGCTGCTCGCTCGCCGGGTCGAGCGCGAAGTCCATCCCCTCCTCCGCCACGGTGGGGGCGCCCTCGCGTCCGTCCTCGTCGTCGCCCGGGCGCCCGGCGCCCGCCGTGCCCTCCGGCGCGGCCGGGGAGCCGGCGGGGGTGTCGGCCGGCGGGGTGAGCCAGCGGCGGCGGGCGATCGTGCGGAGCTCGTAGCGGGGGTCGCCGAGCAGCAGCCGCCAGCCCTTGGCCCGCCGGGCGTGGAGCTGGATGTCGTACTCGAGCATGAACCCGTAGCCGCCGTGGAAGTGGAGGCTGGCGGCACTCGCCCGCTCGGCGGTCTCGCCGGCGAACCAGAACGCCTGGGCGGCCAGGGCCGCCGCATTGGCCTCGCCCCGCTCGGCGGCCCACACGGCCTCGTAGGCCAGGAGCCGGGCGCCGTCGGTGGCGGTGTGGGCGTCGGCCAGCGTGTGCTGGATGGTCTGGAACGACCCGATCGGCACCCCGAACTGGTGGCGCTCCTTCACGTACCCGACCCCGATGTCGAGCGCCGCCCGGGCCAGCCCGGCCAGCGCCACCGCGGTGAGGGCCCGCCACTCGTCGAGCGCCTGCTCGAACCGCCCGGCGGCGTCGCGGCCGGTGGCGAGCACGGCCCGCTCGCCGGCGGTGTCGAGGTCGACGTCACCCACCGGCCCGTCGTGGAGCGTCGCCTTCGGTGTGGCCGCGGGGTCGAGCGCCACGACCAGCTCGTCGCCCTGCCGGGCCACGACGACCGGGGCGACGGCGCCACCGGGCACCAGCGGGGCGACCGTGGTGCCGGGAGCGACGGGACGGAGCGCCAGCGCCGCGGGTGCCCCGTCGAGGAGCCGGGCCAGCGCCGCCTCGCCCGGCGCCCCGGCGGCGGCCAGCAGGCGGGCGACCACCATCGTCTCGACCAGCGGGGCGCTGCCGAGGTGGGCGCCGTGCTGCTCGGCCACGACGGCGAGGTCGGCGAGGCGGGCCCCGCCACCGCCCCGACCCTCCGGCACGCCCATCGTGGGGACGCCCATCTGCGTGAGCGCGTCCCACAGGGCGGGGTCGTGGCCGTGGGTGGCCTCGGCCGCCCGCACCCGCTCGGGGTGGGACTCCTTGGCGTACAGGCGCCCGACCGCCTCCTGGAGCGCGAGCTGGTCTGCCGAGTGCGAAAGGTCCATCCCTGTCCCCGGAGTGGTCGGCCCGAAATCTGACGATGCGTCAGATAGTGTGCCACCACCCCCGGGGCGGGGGCATCTCGTGACGGAGGAGCAGACCACGTGAGCCGTTCTCTCTTGTCGGGCGTCCGCATCGTCGAGTGCTCGATGCTGGGACCGGCGGCCATCACCACCCACCTCGCCGACCTGGGGGCCGAGGTGATCAAGGTCGAGCCGCCCTCCGGGGACTACGTCCGGGACATGACCTGGCCCATCGTCGAGGGCGTCTCGCTGATGCACCTGCACGTGAACCGGGGCAAGCGGTCGGTGGTGCTCGACCTGCGCACCGACGAGGGCCGCGGGGTGTTCCGCGACCTCGTCCGCGGCGCCGACGCCGTCGTCGAGGCCATGCGGCCCGGCGGCCTCGAGCGCCGGGGCCTGGGCTACGAGGCGCTGCGCGAGGTGAACCCCCGCATCGTGTTCATCACGATCTCGGGCTTCGGGATGACCGGCCCCTACCGCGACCTGCCCAGCCACGGCGTCGCCTACGACGCCTGGGCCGGCGTCTTCACCCCCGAGGTCGACGAGGAGGGCTTCACCGTCATCCCGGAGCACGTCTCGATCGGCATCAACGCCGGCCCGGTCCTCGGTGCCCTGGGGCTCCTGGCCGGGATCATCGACGCCCGGGCGACCGGCCAGGGCTGCCGCCTCGAGATCGCCCAGTCGGACGCCGCGGCGGCGATGGACTGGCTGCGCAGCGAGACGTGGAAGGCCTACGAGCGCCCCGAGTCGGAGGTGACCGGCAACCGCTCCGACGGCTACGAGCGCCGCGCGCCCGGCACGGCGGGCATGCGCCACGGCGTCCGCTACCAGGTGTACGCCTCGAAGGACGGCCACGTGCTGTTCCAGGCGTCGGAGCAGGAGTTCTGGAAGAACTTCTGCACCGCCGTCGGCCGGGAGGACCTGTTCGAGCGGTGGCCGGGCGCCCGGATCGCCGACCACGCCCCCGGCAACCGGGAGCTCCAGGCCGAGCTGCGGGACATCTTCCTCACCCGCACCAGCGCCGAGTGGATCGCCTTCGGCGAGGAGCACAACACGCCCATCGCCCCGATGAACACCCCGCAGACCCTCGCGGACGACCCCCAGTTCCAGGACCGGATGGCGTGGATCCCCAAGGAGCGGCTGGGCGCCGACC
>DATCLV010000144.1:0-11908 GCA_036563745.1 Acidimicrobiales bacterium
CTCGTGGACGATCCGTCGGGCCCGCCCCGCGTCGTGGGGCCACGACGAGGCCTCGGCGACGATGTCGTCGACCTCGATCCGGTCGATGGTCGTCCAGCGCGGGCCGATCAGCATGGCCGGCGCCCGGCGCAGGTTCCGCCAGAGCACGGTCGGCACCAGGTCGTACAGCGGTGCCAGCCGGATGTCGGCCCCCTCGTGGAGGAAGGCCAGGTTCTTCCCGTGGGCGTCGGCGTTGCCGACCAGCACCGTGAAGGTGACGGCGGCCACCAGCCGGTCGAGCTCCGCCAGCGGGTCCCGGGCGTGGGCGTCGAGCAGCCCCGCCACCTGTCGCAGCGAGGGACCTCCGGCGTCCTCGTACTTGCCCCGGCCGCGGGCGGCCGCCGGGTCGCTGCCCGTCGCCTGGCACACGTCCTCCTGGTGGATCCGGACGACGCGGCCGTCCTCGCCCGGGGCGCGGTCGAAGCGGGCGACGACGAGACAGGCCGTCTCCCCGATCTCCTCGAGGCGGACCTCGCCCTCGGCGAGCCCCAGGTGCGCCGCTAGCTGCAGGCACGCCGCCTCCGCGGCGATGAGCCCCGGGCGTCGCAGGTCGTCGGCCTTGAGGATGTGGGTCGACGGCGCCCCACCCGCCGGGCGCGCCCAGCCGCCGGCCCCGTCGGCGATCAGCAGCAGCTTGTCCTGGATGCCGGCGATCGACAGTTCGGAGTCGTCGTGGAGGGCCAGAGGGCGCTCGCCGAGGTCGGCCACCTCCGCCGCCAGCGACGCCGCGTCGTAGGGCACCGCTTCGCCGGGCCGGTCGCCCGGCCACTCCTCGGCGATGACGAGAGCGCCGGCGACGTCGCGGCCGTAACGGGCGAGCAGGCCGACCGTGTCGGTGACCGCCAGGCCGGCGTCGGCGGCCATCCGCTCCAGGTGTCGCCCCTCGGGCAGGACGCCCCGCAGGAACGCGGTCGCGTCGAGCCACCGGGGCCCCAGCGGCAGGCTGCAGGAGATGACGGGCGCGTTGGCCGGCCAGCGGTCGCGGGCGTCGGCCGTGTAGCGGAGGAAGGCCCGGCCCCGCCGGTCCTCGACCTCGGCGACGGGGAACCCGTCCCACCACCAGACGCCGAGCCGCGTCACCCGACGGCCTCGCCATCGGGCTCGGCCTGGTCGTCGGCGCCGGTCTCGACGCTGATCGTGACCTCGGCGCCCATGCGGCGCAGGGCCCGCAGGGCCCGGTCGAGGAGCTGCACGCTGGCGCCCGCCTCCAGCCGGGCCAGGTAGGTCCGGTCGAGCCCGGTGGCGTCGGCCAGCTGCTGCTGGGTCAGCCCGAGCTCGTCACGGACGCCGGCCACGGCGCGCCCGAGGTCGGCCCCGGTGCGGACCGTCCACGTGCGGCGCCGGCCGGCGCCGGTCGTTGCTGCCATGACCGCGACTCCTCGTGTGTCGATATCCACACACTACCGTCGTCAACGGCGATTGTGTGGATATCGACACACGAAGCGGTTCAAGGGATGTGTGTGGATATCGACACATTCCCCGGAGGGATGGATCCGGGGTCAGGCGCCGACGTTGTCGGCGCCGAGGAGGCTGGCCCAGATGGTGGCCATGGCCTCGTCGTCGTCGGGCGACGTGAGCGAGGCGCTCTGCAGCTCCCCGACCCGCAGACCCCGGCTCCGGAGGTAGCCCGCCAGCGTCGTCCGGAGCCGACGCTCGAAGGAGTGGGCGGCGGTGCGGTCGGTGTCGTCGAGCACCACCGCGAACCAGTGCTGCTCCCCGTCGGGCAGGTGCACCAGGTGGTCGACGAACCGGGGCACGAACTGGTGGCCCAGCTCGCGCAGCAGCGCCACCTGCCGCCGGTACGGCAGCGGCTGGAACGGCTCGTCGGGCACCTGGATCATCACCACCGAGAACGGCGCCGCCGCGGCCTGCGACCGGGCGATGGCCGCGTTCAGGCGGTCGCGGAAGAACGGGGCGTTCCAGAGGCGGGTCTCGGGGTCGACGCCCCCCGCCGGGGTCGGCGGCGGCGCGGGCGCGGGCGGCTCCGGCGCCCCGCGGCCGTGCGAGGGGGCGGCCGGCGGGAAGCCCACGGCCGGCGTCGCGCCGCTCGGCCGGGGATCGCCCCAACCGCCGGCACCCACGGACCCACCGGGCCCTCCGGGACCCACGGCGGGCGTGCGACCGCTCGGCCGGGGATCGCCCCAACCCCGCTCGCCGCCGGGCCGCACCGCCGGGGTGCCGCCGCTGGGCCACGGGTCGCTCCAGCCCCGCTCGCCACCCGGAGGCGACACCCGCGAGGTCGGCGAGGGCGGCGTGGTGGGCGTGGTGGGCGACGCCGCAGGGCCACCCCGGGCGGGGGTGGTGTCCCAGGCGTCGTCGGACCGGACCGTCCACGGCGCCGGCTGCTCACCCGACACCGGACCACGACCGCGGTCCCCGCGGCCGCCGGCGCCGCCGCCGACCCGCGACGACCAGTCGGTCCCGCTCCCGGACCCCGTCCCTGCCCCGCGGCCGGCGGTGAGGCCGAGATCGACGGGGCCCGCCGGCGCCAGCGGGCGCAGCGGCTCCGTGTCGGCGTAGCCGGGGCGGGCGGTCCCGTTGCCGCCGACGCCCCCGACGCCCCCGACCGCGGGCGGCGCCACGCCCACACCGTCGCCCACGCCGCCGGGGCCCGCCCCCGACCCGTTGCGCGACCCGTTCGAGGGCACGCCCGGCCCGGGGGGCACGGCCGGCACCGAGCCGGTGATGCGCCCCAGGAACAGCTCTCCCGTGTAGCCGACGGGGATGGTCTCGTCGCCGAGCGGCGAGGTGGCGTCGTCGATCCAGCCGGTGGGGACCCGCGGCGCGGGCGGCTCGTCCAGCCGCTCCAGCGGCGGCACGCCGGCCGGGCCGTCCACGTCGGGCGACCACGCGTCGAGCGGCGGCTCGTCGGCCCACGGCGAGGTGGGCGCGTCGACGGCGCCGACCGACGCGTCGGCGTAGGCGTCGTCGTAGACGTCGGCCTCCGCATAGGTGTCGGCCAGCGACTCGGGGGCGTAGGCGTCGTCGGCCAGCGCGGTCGCGACCGTGGGCTCGGCCGCCCAGCGGTCGCCGCTGTCGCCCCACCCGGCGCGCGCTCCGGCGGCGACGGGCTCGACGGGCACTGGCTCGGCCCGCAGATGGCGGGCGGGCACGCCGATGTCGACCTCGGGCTCACCCGACAGCCGGGCGAACAGGAGCGGCGTCATGTGCGCGACGCCGCCGTAGCTGGCCGCCCGGAACAGCACCAGCACGACGACGCCGACCGCGCCGGCGTCCTGGATGTCGTCGAACCGCAGGTAGAGGTAGGCGACCGCCGCCACCCCGGCCACGACGTAGCCGAGGTTGCGGTCGACGAGCAGCGTGGCCCCGATCACGGGCACGACGAGGAGGGTCGCCAGGAACTCGACGTCGTCCGCCACGCCGACCACCCGCAACGCCAGCGCCACGGCTGCCACGGCCCCGGCGGCCGCCAGGGCCCACTGGAGTCGTGCCCGTCGAGGGTTCAACCGGGCGTCCCGGTCCTAGGGATCCCCACGCACGAAAGCCTACTTCTCGCCCCGAACCTGGTCAGTCCCCGGATCGCCGGGTTCGTGGACCGGTTCGCCCCGACCGTCACCGGGACCCGGCCGTCACAGGTAGGTGCCGGGCCGCTGCTCCACCTCGGCGCCCGACGGCGACGCCCCGGGCGGCAGGCGGCGACGCATCTCCTCCAGCTGCTGCCGGGCCGCCATCTGCTGCGCGAACAGCGTGGCCTGGATGCCGTGGAACAAGCCCTCGAGCCAACCCACCAGCTGGGCCTTGGCCACCCGGAGCTCGGCCTCGCTGGGCGCGGCCTCGCCGGCAAAGGGGTGGGCCAGGCGGCCGAGCTCCTCGCGCAGGTCGGGCGACAGCGCCTCCGACAGCTCGTGGACCGACGTCTCGTAGATGTCGCGCAGCCGGTCGCGGCTGGGCTCGTCGAGGTCGGACTGGCGGACCTCCTCGAGCAACAGCTTGATCATGGAGCCGATCCGCATGACCTTCGCCGGGTGCTCCACCGCCTCGGACTGGCGCTCCTCCACGGCATGGCCCGGCCCCCCGGATCCGGGGGCGTTGACCAGCTCAGGGGTCTCGACCGCTCCCTGCCCGTCGCCGGCACCGGCACCGTGGCCGTTGCTCGTGTCGTCGCTCGTCGTCTGCTGGGGGTCGGACATAGGCACCCATCCTGCCACGGCGGGGCGCGTCTCCGGCTCGCCGGGCACGCCCGTGTGCTCGCCTGCTCCGCATCGTGGTACGTCCCGCGACAGCGCCATGCGCAACCCCACCAGGCACGCCCCCCGACAGCGCCATGCGCAACCCCACCAGGCACGCCCCGCGACAGCGCCGTGCGCTCCGCTCCGCACTGGGCTCGTCCCGCGACAGTGCCGTGCGCTCCGCTCCGCATTGGGCACGTTGCGCGACAGCGCCGTGCGCAAAGGCCATCGGGTGCGTTGCGTGACGGTGCACGGCGTCGGGGCACCCGGCCCCGGGGGCTCACCTGCCGGCGGTGAGGAGGGGGACCAGCATCTCGGCGCTGGTGAGGGAGCCGTGGCGGCCGATCAGCTCGTAGGGGCCCGTGTCGTGGGGGTCGTAGAAGGCGACGTCCTCGCGGGCGACGATGGCCACGTCGCCGAGCCGGGACAGCGCCGCGCCCTGGACCTTCGGCCCGAACCACCCGTCGGCCACCGCCTGGTCACGGGTCACCACCCAGGCCAGGTCGCCGTGGTGGGCCAGCGCGGCCTCGAACAGCGCCGTGGCCCGCCCCGGGCGGGCGTGCAGCCAGCGGAAGCGCCCCTCGCCCGACTGCATCGAGCAGTTGGCGAGGACGTCGGCGGCCAGGTGCACGACGTTCTTCCCCACCTCGACCTGCCCGTGGTCGGCGGTGATCGCCAGCACGGCCCCCGGCGGGAGGCGCGACAGCAGGTAGTCGACGAGGCGGTCGATGAAGTTGAGCTCGGCGCCGAAGTGGGCGCCGAGGCCGTACTCGTGGGCGACCTTGTCGAGCCCGTCGTAGTAGCCGTAGACGAACGGCTCCGACTCCTCCACCAGGCGCAGCAGCTCGGTCACCATCGTGGCCACCGTGCGGTAGCCCCAGAAGCGCACCCCGTCGAGGTGGGCGCCGGTGAACCCGGTGGTCCGGTACTCGGCCCGGGTCACCACTGGCGGTCGCTGCCCCAGGAAGGGGGCGGAGGGCTGCATCTTGATCGGCGGGATGGCCTGGTGGGCGTCGCCGGCCACGGTCGACCAGCGCAGCACGTTGAGCACCTCGCCGTGGACCGCCATCCGGTAGCCGACGATCCCGTGCTCGCCCGGCGGCAGGCCGGTCGTGATCGACGTCAGCGCGGTCGACGTGGTGGAGGGCGCCACGGTGGTGATCGGTCGCCCCGCCATCGACGCGAGCGTGGGGGCGACGTCGCGCCGCTCCTGCAGCTGCTCCCAGCCCAGCCCGTCGAGCACCAGCAGGACGACCTGGCGGGCATCGATGAGGGACGACGGAACCCAGTCCGGGGCGTCGTCGGGTGAGCCGAGCAGCGCCGGCACCAGTCCGGCGACGCAGGGCCCCCCGTAGTCCGGCAGTACCGGTTCCGGTCGCACACCCATGTACGCCACAAGCTAACCCGATCGCCTCGCTCCGAGGTCGCACGCCGCCCGGCATTCGCGGAGCGCGTTCGCGCCGGGCCGCGACGAACAGGGGTGACCGGCCTGACGCCGTACAGTTGCGAGCGTGAAGGTGTCGACCCGCGGTGACTACGCCAGCCGAGCGCTGCTGTCCCTCGCGCTCCACCGCGACGACGGCGGGCCCACGTCGGTGCGCGACATCGCCGAGCGGACCGGCCTCCCCCAGCCGTACCTGGAGCAGATCCTGCTGGCGCTGAAGGGTGCCGGCCTGGTGCGGTCGAAGCGGGGGGTGGGCGGCGGCTACGTGCTGGCCCGCGAGCCCGAGGCGATCACCCTGGGCGACATCGTGAGCGCCGTCGACGGCCCGATCACGCTGGGCGACTTCGGCCTCCCCCACCAGAACGGCGCCTGCGACCACGAGGGCCAGTGCGTGCTGCTGGCCATCTGGGGCGGCGTGGGCGAGGAGATGCGCAAGCTGCTCGACGCGCTGACCCTGGCCGACATCGCCGCGATGGCCCGCGGCGAGCGTCCCTGGCCCGACTGACGGCCCGACCGACCCCGTCCGACCCAGCCCGGCTGCGGCCCGGCGGCGCGGCCCGGCGGCGCGACCCGGCCGACCCGCCGACCCGGCCGGATCAGGCCTCCTCGAGCGACCCCAGCACCGCCGCCAGGTCGGCGGGCAACGGCGAGTCGAACGCCAGCGGCGCCCCGGTGACCGGGTGCTCCAGCGCCAGGTGCTCGGCGTGGAGGAACGGCCGGTCGAGCGGGAGGCTCTGGCGGGCGCCGCCGTAGCGGTCGTCGCCCACCACCGGGTGGCCGATCGAGGTCATGTGCACCCGGATCTGGTGGGTCCGCCCGGTGGTCAGCGCGCAGGTCACCTCGGTGACCGGCACCGGGTGCCCGAACCGCCGCACGACCTCGTAGTAGGTGGCGGCCGGCTTGCCCCGGACGGTCACCGCCATGCGGGTGCGGTCGCGGGACGACCGACCCACGGGCGCGTCGACCATCCCGCTCGGCGCCTCGACCCGCCCCCACACCAGGGCCCGGTAGCGGCGGTGCACCTCGTGGGCGGCCAGCATCGCCACCAGCTCCTGGTAGGCGGCGTCCGACAGGGCCACCAGCAGCAGGCCCGACGTCCCCTTGTCGAGGCGGTGCACGATCCCCGGCCGGTCCGGCTGCCCGACCGTGGCGATCGCCGGGTGACGGGCCAGCAGCCCGTGCACCAGCGTCCCCGCGGCGGCCCCGGCCCCCGGGTGGACGACGAGGCCGGCGGGCTTGTCCACCACCAGCAGGTGCTCGTCCTCGTAGACGACCGGCACCGGCACCGTGGGGTCGGGCACCAGGCCCTCGTCGGCGACCGGCGCCGGCACCTCGATCTCGACGACCGCGCCCTCGGCGACCCGGTGCGACCGGGTGGTGACCGGGCGGCCGTCGACGGCGACGGCCCCGTCGTCGACCAGGGCCGCGGCCTCGGCGCGGCTGCGCCCGGTGAGCATCGCCACCAGCCGGTCGAGCCGCTCCCCCTCGAGCGCGGCGGGGACGGTCTCCCTCACACCCGGCTCGGGCTCGACTCGGCGCCCGCGCCCCCGGCCCCGGCCCCCGCAGACCCCTCGGACCCCACGGCCTCGCTCCCGGCATCGCCGCCGTCACCGGCACCGGAGGACGGCTCGGGCTCCCGCCAGGTCAGCAGCACCAGCAGGATGGCACCGCACACGACGCCCATGTCGGCGACGTTGAAGATCGGCCACCACTGGAGGTCGATGAAGTCGACCACGCCGCCGCCCAGGAAGCCCTCCCCCTCGCGGAACGCCCGGTCGGCCAGGTTGCCGAGCGCCCCGCCGACGACCATGCCGAGCGCGAGGGCGGCCAGCGGCCGGGTCGCGTGGCGGCCGGTGCGCAGCAGGACGGCCACCACGACCAGCGCCAGCACCGAGATGAGCGGCCCCCGGCCCTGCGACAGGCTGAAGGCGGCCCCGTGGTTCAGGGCGAGGCGGAACCGGAGCGAGCCGACGACGTCGATGATGCGGGTGTCGAGCGTCTCGACCGCCCACCACTTGCTGAGCTGGTCGGCGGCGAAGACGAACGCCGCCACCGCCAGGAGCAGTGGCCAGCGGGCGCGCTCGCCCTCGGCACGCGACACCACGCCGTCCTCTGCTCGCGGCTCGCCGAGCCCGATCCCGCTCCCCGGCCTCCCGGCTAGCGGAGGCCGAGGCCCCCGCTCTTGCACTTCACGCACAGGGCGGCGTGCGGCAGGGCCTTGAGGCGCTCCTTCGGGATGTCGATCCCACAGTTCTCGCACTTGCCGTAGGTCCCGTTGTGGACCTTGGCGATCGCCAGGTCGATCTCCTCGACGGCCGCCCGGGCCTGGGCCGACAGCGTGAGGTCGCGCTCCCGCTCGACGGCCAGCGTGTCGCCCTCGCCCGACTCCTCGTCGAACTGGACGTCACCCGGCTCCCGGTCCTCGGTGAGCGAGTCGGCCTCGGCCTGGAGCGACTCGGCCTGGCGGGTGTAGTTGGCCCGCTCCTCCTCGAGCGCCTGGAGCTGCTCGGTCAGGAACTTGTCGAGCCCCCCGTTGGACTTGGTGCCACCCTTGGGGGCCGTCTTGGAGTTCGTCATCGCCGCCGCCTTTGGGGTCGCCTTCTTGGTGGAACCGTTCTTGGTGGAACCGGTCGACCGGGTGGCCGCCGCCTTCGTCGTCGATCGAGCCATCAGGGGGTGCCGTCCTCGGTAAAGGGTGCCGGATACTAGGGGTGCGCCCATCGGGGGGTCAAAGGGGGCGCCGAGAGTGGGTTGCAGGCTAGGCCCGCGGGGGCCGTCTCCCACCCTCTTCCTCCCCTCCTGCCTCCGTTGGCGCCGGAGTTGAATACCCGGCGCCCCTCCGTGCCACGCCAACGAATCGCGACGGCCTCGTGACATCCCGGTGACGCCCGCCGGCCGACGCCCGCCGACCGGTGACCAGGGAAAGCGGACGTGACGGCGCGGCGACACGGAGCGGGTGGGGGCGCGGCGATCTCGCGCGGATACTCGGTCTCGGCCGGCCGGCGCCGCCCGTTAACCTGGCTGGCCATGACTTTCGGCGCCGTCGACCCCGATCTGGACCTCCCGGCCCTGGAGGATCGGGTGCAGGCGCGGTGGCGCGCCAACGACGTGGTGCAGCAGGTCGCCAAGTCGCGGGCTGGCGCCGAGCCGTGGATCTTCTACGAGGGCCCACCCACCGCCAACGGGAAGCCCGGCCTCCACCACGTGTGGGCCCGGGTGTTCAAGGACCTGTACCCCCGCTTCCAGACGATGCGGGGCCGGAACGTGCCCCGGAAGGGCGGGTGGGACTGCCACGGTCTCCCCGTCGAGCTGGAGATCGAGAAGGAGCTGGGGCTCGCCACCAAGGCCGACATCGAGGCCTACGGCATCGAGGCGTTCAACGAGCGGTGCCGCGCGTCGGTCCAGCGCTACGTCGAGGACTGGTCGCGCCTCACCAGCCGGTCCGGCACGTGGATCGACACGGCCGACGCCTACTGGACGATGTCGAACGAGTACGTCGAGTCGGTGTGGTGGCTGGTCCGGCAGCTGTGGGACAAGGGCCTGCTCTACGAGGGCCACCGGGTCAGCCCCTACTGCGGCCGCTGCGGCACGGCGCTCAGCTCGCACGAGGTGGCGCAGGGCTACAAGGACGTGGTCGACCCGTCGATCTACGTGCGGTTCCCGCTGCTCGCCGGCGAGGGCGGCGCGCCCGACGGCGCCGACCTGCTGGTGTGGACCACCACGCCGTGGACGCTGATCTCCAACGTCGCCGCCGCGGTGGGCCCGTCGTTCACCTACGTGCGCGTCACGCCCGAGGCGGGGGCGCGCGACCTCGTCCTCGTCGAGGAGGCGGCGGCCCGCCTGTTCCCCGAGGCCGAGGTGCACGAGCGCTGGTCCGGGGCCGACCTGGCCGGCTGGCGC
This sequence comes from Acidimicrobiales bacterium, assembly GCA_036563745.1. Taxonomy (GTDB): domain Bacteria; phylum Actinomycetota; class Acidimicrobiia; order Acidimicrobiales; family VFJN01; genus DASXTK01. Next base: position 9,574 of record DATCLV010000144.1, read on the forward strand.
TACGAGCGGCCGTTCGACGTCCTCGACGCCCCCGAGACCACGCTCCCCGCCTGGCGGGTGGTGGCCGCCGACTTCGTGTCGGTCGACGACGGCTCCGGCATCGTCCACATCGCCCCCGCGTTCGGCGAGGACGACAGCCAGGTCGCCCGGGCCGAGGGCCTCCCGGTGCTCAACCCGGTCGACGCCGACGCCACCTTCGACCACCGCGTCCCCCGCTGGCAGGGCCGGTTCGTCAAGGACGCCGACCGGGAGATCATCGACGACCTCGACGCCCGCGGCCTCCTCGTCGCCGAGCAGGCCTACGAGCACAGCTACCCGCACTGCTGGCGGTGCGGCACGCCGCTCATCTACTGGGCCAAGACGTCGTGGTTCGCCCGCACGGCCGACCACCGCGACGACCTGCTCGCCCAGAACGAGCGCATCGGCTGGCACCCCGACCACATCAAGCACGGGCGCTTCGGCCGCTGGCTGGAGGGCAACGTCGACTGGGCGCTGTCCCGCGACCGCTACTGGGGCACCCCGCTGCCGATCTGGCGGTGCTCGGGCTGCGACCACGCCGCGTGCGTCGGCTCGGTGGCCGAGCTGTCGGAGCTGGCCGGGCGCGACCTGTCCGACCTCGACCTCCACCGCCCCTACGTCGACGACGTCACCTGGGCCTGCGGCCAGGAGGGCTGCACGGGCACGATGCGGCGCGTCACCCCCGTGCTCGACGCCTGGTTCGACTCCGGGTCGATGCCGTCGGCACAGGCGCACCACCCCTTCGCCGGCGACGGCGCCTTCGAGGCGAGCTTCCCGGCCGACTTCATCTGCGAGGCCATCGACCAGACCCGCGGCTGGTTCTACTCGCTGCTGGCCGTGAACACCCTCGTGTTCGGGTCGACGCCCTACAAGAACGTCGTGTGCCTCGGCCACATCGTCGACGAGCACGGCCAGAAGATGTCGAAGTCCAAGGGCAACGTCATCGACCCCTGGCAGATCTTCGACACGTTCGGCGCCGACGCCCTGCGCTGGTACTTCTTCTCGGCGGGCCAGCCGTGGGCCCCGCGGCGGGTCTACGAGGAGGGCATCCGCGAGTCGACCCGGCAGACGCTGCTCACCCTGTGGAACGTCTTCGGGTTCTTCGTCACCTACGCCAACCTCGACGGCTGGGAGCCGCCGGCCGACGGCGACCGGCCCACGCCCACCCACGTCCTCGACCGGTGGGTGCTGCACGAGCTCGACGACACCATCGCCGACGTCACCGAGGCGCTCGAGGGCTTCGACGCCCTGGGCGGCGCCACCCGGCTGGCCCGGTTCGTCGACGACCTGTCGAACTGGTACGTCCGCCGCAGCCGCCCGCGGTTCTGGAAGAACAGCGACCCGGCGGCCCACGCCACGCTGCACCACTGCCTGGTGGTCACCGCCCAGCTGCTGGCGCCGTTCTGCCCGTTCCTGGCCGACGAGATCTACGTGACGCTCACCGGCGAGCTGTCGGTGCACGCCAGCGACTGGCCGGCGCCGTCGGGCGCGCGCGACGCGGCGCTGGGCGCCGACATGGCAGCGGCCCGCCGGCTGGTGGTGCTGGGCCGCTCGGCCCGCACCGACGCCAAGGTCAAGGTGCGCCAGCCGCTCCGGCGGGCGCTGGTCCTCTACCCCGACGGCGTCACGCGCCCGAGCGACGAGGTGCTGGCCGAGGTCGCGTCCGAGCTGAACGTCAAGGAGCTGGAGGCGGTCGACACGCTGTCGGGCCTGATCTCGTGGACCGCGGTGCCCAACTTCCGGGCGCTCGGCCCGCGCCTGGGCCCGAAGGTCAACGAGGTGAAGGCGGCGCTGGCCGCGGCCGACGGCGCCGAGCTGCGCCGGGCCCTCGACGAGCAGGGCTGGGTCGAGGTGGCCGGCGAGCGCCTGACCCCCGACGAGGTGACCCTGCGGGCCGAGCGGCACGAGCAGTACGCGCTGGCCGAGGACGGCGGCTGGGCGGTCGCGCTCGACCTCGAGCTCACCGACGAGCTGCGGGCCGAGGGCTTCGCCCGCGAGCTGGTGCGCACGGTCAACGACCTGCGCAAGGAGCAGGGCTTCGACATCGCCGACCGGATCGACCTGGCGGTGGCGGCCGACGACGACGTCTGGGCGACCGTGGCCGCCCACGCCGACTACGTCCGGGGCGAGGTGCTGGCGCTGTCGCTGAACCGCACCGACGGCGCCGCCACGCCGGTCGAGGTCGACGGGCGGACGCTGGCCGTCACCCTCACCCGCGCCGGCTGACCGCCGGCCGGAGCGGCCCGCACCTGGCGCTCCGACGTCGGGGCGCCCCACACCCACCGAAATTGCGTTCGAAAAGCCGGATATATCGGCT
>DATCLV010000145.1:0-2718 GCA_036563745.1 Acidimicrobiales bacterium
CTGGCGACCGAGGCGTACGACGCCCTCGGCATCGACCGGGCCGCCGGCTACTTCGCCTCCCGCGCCGCGCCGATGGGCGCGGTGTCGGCCGAGGTCGTGATCGCCACCTTCTACAACTTCCACCCCGGCCTCGTGCGGCTCGCGATCCCCGCCGCCTGGGAGGCCGCCACGCCCGAGGCCATCGTCGAGGCCCGCTTCGGCGCCGCCGAAGCCGCGCTCCGCCAGGCGCTGGGCGACGAGGTCGTCGGATCGGAGGAGCTGGCGTGGGCGGCGTCGGTCGCCCGGCGGGCCGCCGAGTCGTGCGACCCCGCCGGCCGGCCGCTCTTCGGCGGGCACGCCAGCCTCGACTGGCCCGACGAGCCGCTGCTCGACCTCTGGCACGCCCTCACGCTGCTGCGGGAGTACCGGGGCGACGGCCACGTCGCCGCGCTGCTGCTCGCCGACGTCAGCCCGTGCGAGGCGCTCCACTGCCACATCGCCGCCGCCGACGGTCTCCTGCCGCCCGACGTGCTCAAGACCACCCGCGGCTGGCCGGAGGAGGACTGGCAGGCGGCGGCCGAGGACCTGCGGTCGCGGGGCTGGCTCACCGCCGACGGCCAGTTCACCGAGGCCGGGCGCGCGGCGCGGGAACAGGTCGAGGCGGCCACCGACGAGCGGGCACTGGCCCCGTGGGAGTACCTCGGCGAGGAGACGTGCGACCGCCTGCGGGCCACGATCCGCCCGTGGAGCCGCACGATCGTCCAGAGCGGCGCCCTCGGGGGCCGGTAGCTCCCGACCCCGCCGAAACTGGGTGATTTCTGGGGGCTCTACCCCCCGAAATCACCCAAGTTCGTCAGTTGCGGGAGCGGTAGGTGGCGCCGCCGCCGATCGTGTCCTTGTTGAGCCGCTTCGACAGGTGCAGGCCCTCCAGCACCAGCTCGACGGCGCTGGCCAGGGCGGCCGGGCTCTCGTCGCCGCCGGTCAGCGCGGCCACCGGCTCGCGCAGCGCCGGGACGTCCTCGACCAGGCGGGCCAGGTCGGCGGCCGCCACGTCGTCGCCGGTGGTGACCGTGGCGCCCTCCTCGAAGGCCAGCACCACGTCCCGCAGCGACGACGGCGACACCCGGCGCTTGAACACCGTCAGGATCGCCGACTTCAGCAGGTGCTCGGCGATCTGCTCCTCGCGGCCGTCCTCCAGCGTCTCGATCTCGATCTTGCCCATCGTCGACGCGGCCAGGGCGTCGAGGTCGCTCACCCGGGGGCTCACGTCACGCTCGCCGTGCCGCAGCGCCCGGCGGGTGGCGTTGGCCACCAGCACCTCGTGGTTGGCCACCGTCAGCCGCACCGACACGCCCGAGCGCTGGTTCACGTGCGAGCTCTCCCGGGCCAGATGGCTGAGGGTGGCGACCAGCTCGGCCATGTAGTCCGGCACCGCCACCCGGATGCCCTCGACGTCGAGCGGCCGGGCCTCCTGCTTGGCGATGGCGACCTCGGTCTCCACCTCCAGCGGGTAGTGCGTGCGGACCTGGCTGCCGAACCGGTCCTTCAGCGGCGTGATGATGCGGCCGCGGTTCGTGTAGTCCTCCGGGTTGGCGGACGCGACCAGCCACACGTCGAGCGGGAGCCGGATCTTGTAGCCCCGCACCTGGACGTCGCGCTCCTCCAGCACGTTGAGGAGGCCCACCTGGATGCGCTCGGCCAGGTCGGGCAGCTCGTTGATGGCGAAGATGCCCCGGTTCGTGCGGGGCACCAGGCCGTAGTGGATCGTGAGCTCGTCCGACAGGTAGCGGCCCTCGGCCACCTTGATGGGGTCGACCTCGCCGATGAGGTCGGCGATCGACGTGTCCGGCGTGGCCAGCTTCTCGCCGAAGCGCTGGTCGCGGTGGACCCACTCGATCGGCGTCTCGTCACCGTGCTCGGCGATGAGGTCGCGGGCGTAGCGCGACACCGGGTGGTCGGGGTCGTCGTTGATCTCGCTCCCGGCGATGATCGGCACCCACTCGTCGAGCAGGTCGACCAGGCCCCGGATCATGCGGGTCTTCGCCTGGCCCCGCTCGCCCAGGAAGATCATGTCGTGGCCCGCGAGCACGGCGTTCTCGATCTGTGGGAGCACCGTGTCGTCGTAGCCCTTCACGCCGGGGATGAGGGGTTTGCCGGAGGAGATGCGAGCGACGGCGTTGCGGCGCACCTCGTCCTTCACCGGGACCGACCGCCAGCCCGATTCCCGCAAAGCACCCAAGGTGGTGGGACGAGACATGCGGCCCACGCTACAGGTGAGGAGGCCACGGCACCTTGGCCGAGCCACGTCCTTCCCGCACCGGGCCGTCGCCGGCGGCGCGCCCACGGGCGTGCCCGATGCGCCCCGGACGATCGCGACCCTTCGCCGGAGGTGACCCGCGGGTAGCGTTCGGCTCTCCTATGGACCTGAGCGACGGCTGGCGGGCCGCCGAGGCAGACGACGACCTTCGACGCGCCTACTACGACGACAGCTTCGACGACAGCGGCTGGGCCCCCATCACCGTCCCGGGGCACTGGCGGTCGAGCGATCCCTTCGCCGCCAGCGACGGACCGCTCCTGCACCGCTGCCGGTTCACCGCCCCCGCCCCGGCGCCCGACCGGCGGGCCTGGCTCACCTACGAAGGCCTCTTCTACCAGGGCGACCACTGGCTCGACGGCACCTACCTCGGCGACAGCGAGGGCTACTTCGTCCCCCACACGTTCGAGGTGACCGACCTGCTG